>CAMDSN010000120.1 GCA_945907225.1 Flavobacterium psychrophilum
GACATTTTATAGAATTTGATGGCGCTAAAATAACAATATTATGATATAAAAAATAGAATATTTTAAAGTCCTAAATCTAAACTTATCAATTTTAAGTGCTAAATTAAAAAAAATAGTACCTTTCACAATCAAAAAAATAATCTCATTAAGAACTGAAAATGAAAAGTATTTATTTATTGGCACTCTGTTTTTTTTCTATTTTTATATCTTCCTGCGAATCGGAAGAAACAAATAAGGAACAAGTAAAATTTGCTGTTCCAAAATTAAGATCACTGGCAGCAATAAGGAATAATGTATATGTTAGCTCGGCAAAGCAAACGAAATCAGATGGGAAAATATATGTGGCAGAAAATTTTCTCTTTTATATTGCAAAAGAACAAGGAGTTCATGTTTTTAATAATACTAATCCTAGTGTTCCTCAAAATAGTGTATTTATAAATATTGAAGGGGTTCATGACATTTCTGTAAAAGGCAATTATCTTTTTGCAGATAACTTTTTTGACTTATTGGTTTTTGACATCAGTAATATTCAAAATATTACTTTAGTAAAAACAGTAGAAAATGTAATATCTTTTAGTCCTTTATACCCAATTGACGCCCAATATTATGATTATACGGTTGGACCTGTTGGAGATGAAATTATCACTGGTTTTTCTTTTGAAATGAGAGATAAGCCTGAAGGCCAAGAAGTAATTTGGGCAGAAGATGCATTAGCTACATTTAATAGTTTAACTAGTAATGTTGGAACCGGTGGTTCTTATGCTCGTTTTCAAATACAAAATAATGCACTTTACACCATTGACTCGTTTAAATTAAATGTTTTTAATATCACTAATCCTATAACTACTTTTTTTGACAAAGATATATACATGAATCAATGGTTTGGAGGCGGTGTGTTTGAAACCTTATTTATTCAAAAAGACATACTATTTGTTGGTTCAACTACGGGAATGTATACCGTAAATGCCTCCGACGAATTTAATCCTTACTTTGTGTCTGGTTTTGCCCACGCAACAGCATGCGACCCTGTAGTTGTTGATGAAATAACAGCTTATATTACGGTTAGGGGTGGCTCTACTTGTGGTGCTATAGAAGATCAAATTAATGTAATCAACGTATCAGATATTTCTAATCCGACTTTAATTTCAACATACCTTATTAATGAACCTTATGGTTTGGGAATAAAAAATGATATCCTTTATGTTGGTTGTGGGAATAATGGGCTTAAAGTGTTTAATGCACTAAATAGCACCAATCTCGTTATGGAAAACACTTATCCAGGAAATGTGAAAGATATTATTCCACTGAATAGTCACTTAATTACTGTAGGTGATAATAAAATTACTCAATATAGCTATGGCCCAAATTACACTCTTGTAATGTTAAGCGAAATTACTTTATAATAAAAAATCCATGTGACCATGGATTTTTTATTGTTTTATATGAAATACCCTATTAGCGTTGTAAATTTTTTGCCTCAATGCTCATAGTAGCATGTGGCACAATGCGTAAACGATCCTTAGAAATTAACTTTCCAGTAACTTTACAAACGCCATATGTTTTATTTTCTACACGGAAAAGTGCATTTTTTAAATCTCTAATAAACTTTTCTTGTCGAATTGCTAATTGAGAATTTGCTTCTTTAGACATGGTTTCGCTGCCTTCTTCAAAGGCCTTAAAAGTTGGCGAAGTATCATCTGTGCCATTGTTTAAATCATTCATATAGGCACTTTTAATCAACTCTAAGTCAATTTTAGCCTTTTCCATTTTGTTTACAATTATTTCTCTGAACTCTGCTAAATCAGCATCTGAGTATCTCATTTTTTCTTCTATCATTCTGTTATTTATTTTGAGATTAATATTCTTGTTTTTATATTGTCAAATTCTATTTCAACTCCATTTTTTAAATCATCTGCAAAAATCAATGATCTTGTAAGCGTCTCCGATTTTATGTATTCTTCGTTGGCTAAAATTGCTTTTTCTAGTTCCATATTTGATAGTAACTGTACAGTAATTTTATCTGTCACTTCAAATCCACTATCTTTCCTAATATTTTGAATTCTATTCACTAACTCCCTTGCAATTCCCTCATCAATTAATTCCTGAGTTAATGTTATATCTAAAGCAACCGTAATTCCATTTGCATTAGCTACTAACCATCCGGGGATATCTTGTGATGATATCTCAACTTCATCGGACGTTAAAATTATACTTTTTTCTGATATAACAATTTTTAATTCACCCGTGTTATCAAGTTCGTTAATTTGCTCCGTAGTAAAATTTTGTATCTGTTTGGCTATCAAACCCATATCTTTTCCAAAGCGTGGGCCCAATGCTTTAAAGTTAGGCTTAATTTGTTTTACAAGCACGCCTGAGGCATCCTCTAAAATTTCAATCTCCTTTACATTTACTTCAGCTTTAATTAGGTCTGAAACAGCATTTATTTCTGACTTAAAAAGCACATCAAAAGCAGGGATTATTACCTTTTGCAAAGGTTGACGCACCTTAATCATTTCCTTCTTACGCAAAGACAAAACCAATGAAGAAACCGTTTGCGCCTTCATCATTTTGCTTTCTAGCGATTTATCAACAAAGTTTTCAACCGAAACAGGAAAATTTGACAAATGAACACTGCTATATACTTCTTTTTCAGTAGTTTTTATTAAATCACAGTATAATTTTTCCATGAAGAAAGGAGCTATTGGTGCCGATAATTTGGCAACATTTAGTAAACAAGTATACAGTGTTTGGTAAGCTGCAATTTTATCATTTTCATATTCCCCTTTCCAAAATCTACGTCTACACAAACGAACGTACCAATTACTTAAATTTTCCTGAACAAAATCTGATATTGCTCTTGCTGCTTTAGTTGGTTCATAATCGTCGTAAGCTTCGTCCACTACTTTTATTAGTGTATGCAATTCGGATAAGATCCAACGGTCAATTTCTGGTCTTTCGTTTAAAGGAATTTCAGCTTCCGAGTATTTAAACCCGTCAATGTTAGCATATAATGAGAAAAATGAATAAGTGTTATACAACGTGCCGAAGAATTTTCGTCTCACCTCAGCAACTCCTTCAATGTCAAACTTAAGATTATCCCAAGGATTTGCATTCGATATCATATACCATCTGGTAGCATCAGGTCCATATTCGGCTAAAGTAGTAAAAGGATCTACTGCATTCCCGAGCCTTTTGGACATTTTTTGTCCGTTTTTATCAAGGACTAACCCATTTGACACCACATTTTTATAAGCAATTTTATCAAAAACCAAAGTTCCTATTGCGTGTAAAGTATAAAACCAACCGCGCGTTTGGTCTACTCCCTCGGCAATAAAATCTGCAGGGAAATCTTTATTTTGATCAATTTTATCTTTGTTTTCAAACGGATAATGCCATTGCGCATAGGGCATAGCGCCTGAATCAAACCAAACATCAATTAAATCAGCTTCGCGTTTCATAGGTTTCCCTGTTTGGGAAACTAATACAATCGCATCAACGACATTTTTATGTAAATCAACCAAATTATAATTCTCTTCTTTCATGTTACCAATCTCAAATTCCTTAAATGGATTTTGGGATTGAAAACCTGACAAAATAGATTTTTCAATTTCATTGTATAATTCTGCTACAGAACCAATACAAATTTCTTCTGCTCCATCTTCTGTTCTCCAAATTGGCAAAGGGATTCCCCAATATCTAGAACGTGACAAATTCCAGTCATTAGCATTCTTTAACCAATTACCAAAACGTCCTTCTCCAGTCGCTTTTGGTTTCCAATTAATGGTTTCATTAAGACTAAACATGCTGTCTTTTACTTCGGTTACTTTTATAAACCAGGAATCTAAAGGATAATATAAAAGCGGCTCGTCTGTTCTCCAGCTATGTGGGTAACTGTGAACGTACTTTTCTACTTTGAACGCTTTATTTTCTTCTTTTAGCTGAATGGCTATTTCAACATCTGCGGAACGTTCAGGAACTTTATCGGCATCGTAATACTCATTCTTAACATATTTCCCTGACAGATCCCCTAGGCCTTGAATAAATTTGCCTTGTAAATCTACTAATGGCACGGGATTCCCATTAGTGTCCAAAACGAGCATTGGCGGCACTTCTGGTCTTGCTTCTTTGGCTACCTTGGCATCATCGGCGCCAAAAGTTGGCGCAGTGTGAACAATTCCGGTTCCATCCTCAGTAGTAACAAAATCTCCAGTTATCACTCTAAAGGCATTTTCAGAATTTTGATACGGAAGTGTTAAAGGCATTAATTGGTCATAACGAATTCCGACTAAGCTTGACCCTTTAAATTCGGTTAAGATTTTGAATGGAATATTTTTAGATTCGTTGTTAAAATTTTCAAAGTCGGAATTTTCAGTACTTAGAAAAAATCCTTTTCCAAATTGTTTCCCGACTAAATTTTTGGCCAATACAACCTTTATTGGATGAAAAGTATATTGATTAAATGTTTCTGCCAAAACATAATCAATTTTTGGCCCAACAGTAAGTGCTGTATTACTAGGCAATGTCCAAGGCGTAGTGGTCCAAGCTAAAATATAGATATCTCCAAACCCTTGAAGGAATAGAGGCAATGTTGATGCTTGAGTTTTAAATTGAGCAACAACAGTAGTGTCAGTTACATCACGGTAACTCCCTGGCTGGTTAACTTCATGAGAAGATAAACCGGTTCCTGCTTTTGGAGAATATGGCTGTATTGTGTATCCTTTGTAGAGTAGGTTTTTATCGTAAATCTGTTTAAGCAACCACCAAACCGATTCCATATATTTGGATTTATAAGTCACATACGGATCTTCCATATCAACCCAATAGCCCATTTTTTCGGTCAAGTCGTTCCAAACATCTGTATAACGCATAACCGTTTTCTTGCACGCTTCATTGTAATCTTCAATGGAAATACTTTGTCCAATATCTTCTTTTGTAATTCCGAGTTCTTTTTCAGTTCCTAATTCAACAGGTAAGCCATGAGTATCCCAACCGGCTTTTCGTTTTACTTGAAAGCCCTTCTGTGTTTTATATCTACAAAAAATATCTTTAATAGCACGAGCCATTACATGATGAATTCCGGGCAAGCCGTTAGCAGATGGTGGGCCCTCAAAAAACACAAATGGGGTAGCTCCTTCACGGGAGGCAACACTTTGCTCAAAAATATTGTTTTTTTTCCAAAAATCAAGAACTTCAGAAGCCACCTTAGGCAAGTCAAGTCCTTTGTATTCAGTAAACTTAGTGCTCATTTTTAGTTTTCTTAAATCAGTTTGCGAAAGTAATAAATAGTTATGAGTTATGAGTTATTAGGGAAGTGGTTTTTGTGTTAAGTAATTTCTGAAAGTAATCCAAAATAGCAAAATAGGGACAGGAATATAAAAGG
>CAMDSN010000121.1 GCA_945907225.1 Flavobacterium psychrophilum
TCTTTTAAAACCACTTTTTCGGTTTGCCTTGCTACTTTGTAGATCGCATCAAATGTAGTGGAAATATCGACTAAAAGAGCTAAATCTCTCCTCACTTCCGGATATTTCGGTATGTCAGTAAATTTAATTCTATTTTGAATAGATTTTAAAATCAAATTCCAATTAAAATCTGCGTAGAAAACTTCTTGTTTAATATCAAAATGTTTTAAGATGGATTTTTTAACACTTCCAAATTCAACTAAAGTATCATTTGCACTTGCTATAGAAATGCCCTCTGCAAATACATCTGCTTGAGTGGTTCCATTTGTAAGATTATTTATTCCAAGCCGATTTAAAACAGCAGTAACGTAGCCTTTGAATAAAAAGAAGTCTGAATTTTTCTCAGCGTTTGTCCAGTTTTCAGCTGTTCTTTTGCCTGTGAGAAATAAAGTTAGGTGTTTTGGCTCGTTGTATCCAGAGGGAAATTTATGATATGTCTTCCCGAATTCAAATAATTTTAAATCGGAGTTTTTTCTATTAATATTATAGGATACAGCCTCTAATCCTGAAAATAATAACGATTGGCGCATGGCTGACAAATCATTGCTTAATGGATTTAGCATGGTTACATTATACTCCTCTTTCAGTAGGTCTGATAATTTTACATAATCTGGTGTTGTAAGAGAATTGGACATCATCTCATGAAAGCCAAGTGAATTCATTTGTGATGCCACAATATTTTGTACTTTATGATCTTCATGTCGGGTTGTGTTTGAAATTGTAGCATTTAATTTCATAGAAAATTCAATATTGTTGTATCCGTATACCCTAAGTATTTCTTCAATTACATCTACTTCTCTTTGAACATCAACTCTGTAGGAAGGGATAATTAAGCCCAAACCAGCATCGGAAACGCTATTTACTTTTATATCTAAAGACGCTAAAATTTTCTTTATGGTTTCTTTTGGTAAAGCTTGCCCAATTAATTTGGCTGTTTTTTCAAAACTTAAGAAAACGGCAAAATCTTCAATTTGTTTTGGATAAATATCTATTAGATCTGAGGTGATTTCTCCTCCTGCTACTTCTTTAATTAACAAAGCGGCTCGTTTTAGTGCAAATTCAGTAATGTTAGGGTCAATACCTCTTTCAAATCGGAACGAAGCATCTGTATTTAAAGCGTGTCTTTTTGCTGATTTTCTAATACTTACCGGATTGAAATAGGCGCTTTCCAAGAAAATAGCGGTAGTTGCCTCTGTTACGCCCGAATTTTTCCCTCCAAAAATACCTGCTAGACAAAGCGGACCGTTATCATCGCAAATCATTAAATCTTCCTCATGTAAAGTTCGCTCTACCTCATCTAAAGTAATAAATTTGGTTCCAGATTGGACTGTCTTTACTGTGATTTTACCACTAATTTTTGCTACATCAAAGGCATGTAAAGGTTGACCTAAATCATGTAAAATATAATTTGTTATATCTACGATATTATTTTTTGGGGTGATCCCAATAGCTCTCAATCGGTTCTTTATCCAGGCAGGAGATTCTTTTACAGTAATTCCAGAGATCGTAATTCCACAATATCTAGGTGCTAATTTATCGTTTTTAACATCAACATCTATTTTGGTGGCTCTGTTGTCAATTCGGAATTTACTCACCGTTGGGGTAATTAATTCTACACTAATATTTTTTTGGAGTAATCCTGCTCTTAAATCTCGAGCAACACCATAATGTGACATTGCATCGGCTCTGTTTGGAGTTAAACCAATTTCAAAAATTTCATCGTTTTCTATATTAAACACTTCAGCAGCAGACGTCCCTGGTTTTAGTTTGCTATCTAATATCATTATTCCGTCATGACTAGTACCTAAGCTTAATTCATCTTCAGCGCAAATCATCCCAAAACTATCTTGCCCACGTATTTTACCTTTCTTTATTTCAAAGGCAACCCCTTCTTTGTCAAACAATTTTGTGCCAATTGTAGCTACGGGCACTTTTTGTCCTTTGGCTACATTGGAAGCGCCACATACAATTTGTACAGGTGTTTCACCACCCAAATCAACAGAAGTAATACTAAGTCTATCGGCATCAGGATGTTTTTCACAGGATAGGACATGACCCACAACAACTCCTTCTAGTCCCCCACGAACAGTTTGGTAGTTGGAAACAACTTCAACTTCCAAACCTAAATCTGTGAGTAGCGAAGCAGTATCTTCCGATTGTAAGTCTATTTTAATAAATTGCTTTAACCAATTGTATGAAATCTTCATTATTTTCTTGCGATTTTTAAGTTTTCAAAGATAAAATTAATTAGGTAATTTATTAAAATTATTTTGAGTTGAAAGTGCACTATTTTTGTGTATTGGAATCAAGATTTCATCACATTACTTCTTGTTTTCTATTTTTATAAACAAGAGTTGGTTTAGCATGGAAAAGAATTCTTGATTTGAATATTATTTTATTAGAATAATACTAAAATAATTCCTCTACGTGTTTCTTAATGCTCTCTGATATTTTCTTTGTAGGTAAATCATTGACATCGCCGCCAAAAGGATCTTCGATTTCTTCGGCAATCAATTCTAAACTTGCCAAAACATAAAAGATAAAAACTACTACAGGTGCGACATAATAGCCCAAACTAAAAGAATAACCAAAAGGTAAAGTCATCACATAAAAGAAAATAAATTTCTTAATAAATGCGCTGTAAGAATAGGGAATTGGCGTGTTTTTGATTCGCTCGCAAGCGCCACAAACTTCGGTAAACGATTGAATTTCGGCATTTAAAATGATTAATTGGTCACCCGTTATTTTTTTGGCAACATACAATTCATTTATTTTTTGAAACATCAACATTGCGACTTGATTAGGTTTATGTTTGTGATGGTCGATTTCCAAATCTAAATCATCAAAAAGTTGTTTGGCTGTATCTTCATTTTTTAAATGTTTTTGCAATACATTAGCATAACTCGGAATGACTTTTCTAAAAAACTTTTTATCATTTTCATCTTCCAAAATAGCTGATAATTTTATGGAAAAATTACGGCTGTTGTTAACCAAACTTCCCCAGAGTTTTCGTCCTTCCCACCAACGGTCATATGCAGTATTGGTTCTGAAAACCAACAATAACGAAATGACGAAACCTAACATTCCGTGCATAATAGTTATGTTTTTAACATAGCTATTTTCGGCTAATTTCCAATATTCCACTTCAGCATAACCAATAAGCGCTGCATAAACTCCAATCGCAAACATTATTGGAAGCAATGTTCTAAAGGTATCCGCTTTGTGAAAACGGAAAATAAAGGTAAACCAGTCTTTAGTGTTGTAAGATATCATTGTCTTGTTTTTTTATGTTTAACTAATATAATTCCAAATGTTCTTTTTTGCACTTAGTTCTATAAAAACTTTTTTTAGGTTTTGATGCTCTAAATAATTCATGTAAGGGTCTAATTTTAATAATCGTGTGGCATAATAACGCGCAGTCAAAAGTATATCTTTATCTTTAACCAAATCGGCAATTTGAAGTTGTAAAATACCACTTTGTTGTTTTCCCATTAAATCTCCAGGCCCCCTAAGCTTTAAATCTACTTCCGCTATTTCAAATCCATCATTAGTGCGGCACATAGTTTCTAGTCTTGTATTGCTGTCATTTGATAATTTAAAGGAGGTCATTAATATGCAATAGCTTTGATCTGCGCCTCGTCCAACTCTTCCTCTTAGTTGATGAAGTTGAGACAAACCAAAACGTTCAGCACTTTCAATTATCATTACACTCGCATTAGGGATGTTGACTCCAACTTCAATTACTGTGGTGGCCACCATAATATTTGTTTTTCCTTCAGCAAACCGTCTCATTTCCGATTGCTTATCTGCAGGTTTCATTTTGCCATGAACTATAGAAATGCTGTATTGCGGTAATGGAAAATCCCTTGAAATACTTTCATATCCATCCATTAAATCTTTGTAATCCATAGTTTCACTCTCTTGGATTAGCGGATAAACAATATATATTTGACGGCCTTTTTCAATCTCATCTTTAATAAATTTCCATACCTTCAAACGATTGCTATCATAACGATGAACCGTTTGAATTGGTTTTCTTCCTGGAGGTAGTTCATCTATTACCGAAATGTCTAAATCCCCATACAAACTCATCGCTAAGGTCCTCGGAATTGGAGTTGCGGTCATGACCAATATATGTGGAGGAATCGCTCCGCCCCCTTTTTGCCACAATTTACTCCTTTGTTCTACACCAAAACGATGTTGTTCGTCAATAATTGCTAAACCCAAATTCTTAAATTGTACTTTATCTTCAAGTAAGGCATGTGTCCCAATTAGGATATGTAAACTGCCATTTTCTAATGCTTCATGAATTATTCTTCTTTCGCTGATTTTAGTTGAACCAGTTAGAATTTTAATATTTATATTTAAGTCTTTAGCTAATTCCGTCAAACCGTTATAATGTTGGTTTGCCAAAATTTCAGTAGGTGCCATTAAGCAACTTTGAAAGCCGTTATCCAAGGCAATTAACATAGCCATAAGAGCCACAATAGTTTTTCCCGAGCCAACATCTCCTTGTAAAAGTCGATTCATTTGCGCATTATTGCCCATGTCATTTCGAATTTCTTTAAGCACTTTTTTTTGTGCATTGGTTAACTCAAATGGCAAATGATTTTTGAAGAAATTATTAAAGTTATCACCAACAATAGTAAAAGGATGCCCTTTTATTTTTTGTTTTCTTACCTGATTGTTATTGATTAGTTGGAGTTGTATGAAAAATAATTCTTCAAACTTTAATCGGAATTGAGCCTTAGCTAAAAGTTCCTGGCTTTTTGGAAAATGGATATTAAATAAGGCTACATTTTTTGAAATCAATTTTAATTCATCCAATATGCTTGCTGGTAATGTTTCAATAAATGCGATTTGTGTTTCTATAAATAATTGTTGCATTATTTTATTGATAACACGATTAGAAATGCCGCGATTAACAAGTGTTTCGGTAGAAGGATAAACGGGTTGCATTGCAGACCTGAGATTTTGTTCATGCTCGGCAAATAATTCCATTTCAGGATGTGCCATGTTAAAAGCATTCCCAAAGTAACTTACCTTCCCAAATATGACATAAGCTGTATTAAGTTTCAAACTTTCGCGAATCCATTTATGACCTTGAAACCAAACTAATTCTATTTCTCCGGTTTCATCCCTAAAAGTGGCAACTAAACGTTTTTTTGCTTTTCCAAACTCAACGGTTTTTATATGAACAATCTTACCAATTATTTGAACTTCGCT
>CAMDSN010000122.1 GCA_945907225.1 Flavobacterium psychrophilum
CATCTCCGAAGTAGTAGGGTTCGGAAACCGAAACTTTAGATGCGAGTTCCAATCCTTTCATATCGGGAACATTGGAAAGCAACAGCTTTAGCTCGTCAATTGGGGTGCCTTCAGTACAAATTACTGCATTTTGTGCTCCATTGTCGCGAATATAACTCACGAGTGCTCTTGTATCAACATCGGAAATACATATCAAATTTTGTTTTTTAAAGTAATCAAACAAATTACTTTCAGAGTTAGGTCGCGAATGATTAAAACTAAAATTTTTACAAACTAGACCAGATATCATTATTTTTTCAGATTCAATTTCATCAGCATTTACACCATAATTACCAATATGTGGATTAGTAGTTACCATGATTTGACCAAAATAGGAAGGGTCAGTAAAAATTTCTTGATACCCCGTCATTCCTGTATTGAAACAAACTTCACCAAATGTCGTTCCTTTAATTCCAATAGATTTACCGTGAAAAATGGTTCCGTCAGCCAAAAGTAAAATGGCTTTTTGTTTAATTGTGTGTTGCATTTCTTAGTTGTGAATTACAAATTTATTTAATTACCATTGATTTGTAAAAAAGAATTGTTAAAGTTTATAAACAATTATAAATTAACAAAACAAAAAGTATGTTACTGAAAATATAATTTTATTATCGTGACATAAAAAAAGGATAAACAAATCGTTTATCCTTTAAAATATCTAGTAAATAGCTAACATTAAGCTTCTTCCTCTTTAGATTCTTCATCTGCAGCAGGTGTATCTGGTGTTTCATCAGCAACAGTTTCATCAACTTCAGCAACTGGAACTTCATCCACCTGTTCGCTTTCGTTCGTGTCTTCAACAACTTCTGAAGTATTTTCCATCTGTTCAGTTTCATTAGTAACAACTTCAGTTTCTTCAACATCCACTATTGGTGCCGTTTCCTCAACTATTAGCTCAGATTCCTCAACTATTGGAGAAGGAGTAGCGGTTTCAGCAACCACAGTCTTCTCGGTAGATGACGATTTTTTAGCACGTCGGGTTCTACCTTTTTTCTCTTCTTTCTTACCTCCGTTATATAGTTCATTAAAATCAACTAATTCAATCATTGCCATATCGGCATTATCGCCTAAACGATTACCCATTTTTATGATTCGAGTATAACCACCTGGTCGGTCTCCCACTTTGGCGGCAACATCTCTAAAAAGGTCAGTTACGGCATATTTACTTCTTAAATATGCAAAACAAATACGACGATTGTGCGTAGTATCTTCTTTAGATTTAGTAATAAGTGGCTCAACAAATTGTTTAAGTGCTTTTGCTTTTGCCACAGTTGTGTTAATACGTTTGTGTTCTATAAGTGAACAAGCCATATTAGCTAACATAGACTTTCTATGACCAGATTGTCTGCTTAAGTGATTTAGTTTTTTTCCGTGTCTCATGACGTGTTTATTTTACCTTCATCTTGCTTCTATCCACTTTGGAGAGCAAAATATGAAGTACTTTATTCTTTATCTAATTTGTATTTACCTAAATCCATTCCGAATGTCAGATTCTTGTTGGCAACCAATTCGTCTAACTCAGTTAGCGATTTCTTACCAAAATTACGGAACTTCATAAGATCATTTTTATTGAAAGAAACTAGATCTCCTAGGGTATCTACTTCTGCAGCTTTTAAACAATTTAAGGCACGAACAGATAAATCCATGTCAACTAGTTTTGTTTTAAGCAATTGTCTCATGTGTAATGATTCTTCATCATATGACTCAGTTTGAGCAATTTCATCAGCTTCAAGCGTTATTCTTTCATCAGAGAATAACATAAAGTGGTGAATTAAAACTTTTGCAGCTTCAGTTAGTGCGTCTTTCGGATTGATAGAACCATCAGTTTTAATTTCGAAAACTAATTTTTCATAATCTGTTTTTTGCTCCACACGGAAGTTTTCAATGCTGTATTTAACATTTTTAACAGGCGTAAAAATTGAATCTGTAAAAATAGTGCCTATAGCTGAATTTTGTTTTTTGTTTTCTTCTGCAGGAACATAACCACGACCTTTCTCGATGGTTAATTCTAGATTAAGATTAACTTTAGAATCAAGATTACAAATAACTAAATCGGGATTCAATACTTGGAAACCAGAGATGAATTTTTGAAAATCACCAGCTGTAATTTGATCTTTTCCTGAAAGAGAAATTGAAACAGTTTCATTATCTACGTCTTCTATTTGACGTTTAAAACGAACTTGTTTAAGATTTAATATAATCTCTGTTACATCTTCTACAACTCCTGGTATAGTTGAAAACTCATGCTCAACACCATCAATTCTGATAGATGTAATTGCATAACCTTCTAACGCAGAAAGTAAAACTCTTCTAAGTGCATTACCTACTGTCAATCCATATCCTGGTTCTAAAGGTCTGAATTCAAACTTACCTTCAAAATCGGTTGAATCGATCATGATAACTTTATCGGGCTTCTGAAAATTAAATATTGCCATAATTTAGACTAATGTCAATTATTATTTGTTATACAATTCGACTATTAACTGCTCTTTAATATTTTCTGGAATTTGCAATCTTTGAGGAACGGTAACAAAAGTACCTTCCATAGTATCGTTATTCCAAGTAATCCACTCATAAACATGAGATGAATTAGATAATGATCTGCTTATAGCTTCAACAGATTTAGATTTTTCTCTTACACCAACTTTATCACCTGGTCTTAGGTGGTAAGATGGAATGTTTACTAATTCCCCGTTAACTGTTATGTGACGATGAGAAACGATTTGTCTAGCTGCTCTTCTTGATGGGGCAATACCCATTCTAAAAACTACATTGTCTAATCTTGCCTCACACAATTGTAAAAGAATTTCACCAGTTACACCTTTTGAGGCAGCGGCTTTTTCAAATAAATTTCTGAATTGTTTTTCTAAAATTCCATAAGAATATTTAGCTTTTTGCTTTTCCATCAATTGGACAGCGTATTCAGATTTTTTCCCTCTCTTTTTGGACATTCCATGTTGACCAGGAGGGTAATTTCTTTTTTCGAAGGCTTTGTCTTCTCCGAATATTGCTTCGCCAAATTTACGAGCAATTCTTGTACTTGGACCAGTATATCTTGCCATTTTAAATTGTTTTAAGATAGAGATTATGAATTCAGGTCGAATCCTTCGATAATCTTTAATCTACCTTGTTTATACTATAATTATACTCTTCGTCTTTTAGGAGGACGACATCCGTTGTGAGGCATTGGAGTTACATCAATAATTTCAGTAACTTCAATTCCAGTATTATGTATTGATCTTATAGCAGATTCTCTGCCATTACCCGGACCTTTTACATAAACTTTAACTTTTTTTAAACCAGCTTCTAATGCTATTTTACCGCAATCTTCTGCGGCCATTTGAGCAGCGTAAGGAGTATTCTTTTTAGAACCTCTGAAACCCATTTTTCCAGCAGAAGACCAAGAAATAACTTCACCTTTTTTATTTGTTAAAGATATGATGATGTTATTAAAGGTTGCACTAATATGAGCTTCACCTGATGATTCAACGATAACTTTACGTTTTTTTGTTGTTGCTTTAGCCATATTACTTATTATTTAGTTGCTTTTTTCTTGTTAGCAACAGTTTTTCTTTTTCCTTTTCTTGTTCTAGAATTATTCTTAGTTCGTTGTCCACGTAATGGAAGACCTGATCTATGACGAATTCCTCTGTAGCATCCAATATCCATTAGACGCTTGATGTGTAATGAAACTTCTGAACGAAGTTCACCTTCAATTTTGTAGTATGATATGGCGTCACGGATTGCTCCAATTTCGTCATCATTCCAATCTTGAACTTTTGTATCTTGGCTTACTTGAGCTTTTTCTAAAACCTCAATTGCTCTACTTTTACCAACTCCGAAGATGTAGGTTAAAGCGATAACTCCTCTTTTGTTTTTCGGTATATCTACCCCTGCTATTCTTGCCATAACTATCCTTGTCTTTGTTTAAATCTAGGATTCTTTTTGTTGATTACGTATAATCTTCCTTTTCTTCTAACGATAACACACTCGGCGCTTCGTTTTTTAACTGATGTTCTTACTTTCATTTTGAATATCTTTAATATCTATAAGTAATTCTTGCTTTTGACAAATCATAAGGACTCATTTCTAATTTTACTTTGTCACCAGGTAACAATTTAATATAATGCATTCGCATTTTTCCAGAAATATGAGCAATTACAACATGTCCGTTTTCTAATTCTACACGGAACATAGCATTTGATAATGCTTCTATTATTGATCCGTCTTGTTCTATTGCCGATTGTTTTGCCATAAAATTAAGCTACAGCTTTTCTATTTTTACCACTTTTCATTAAACCGTCATAGTGCTTATTCAACAAATAAGAATTAACCTGTTGAATAGTATCAATGGCAACTCCAACCATAATAATTAATGAAGTTCCACCAAAAAACATAGCCCAAGATTGTTGTACACCAAGCCAAACTATAATAGCTGGAAACACAGCAATTAATGCAAGGAATAGAGAACCTGGAAATGTAATAAGTGACATTATTTTATCTAAAAAATCGGCGGTCTCAATTCCAGGTTTAACGCCAGGAATAAATCCACCACTTCTTTTTAGATCATCAGCCATTTTATTTGTGGGAACTGTTATTGCAGTATAAAAGAAAGTAAAAATTACAATCAGTAATGCAAAAACAACATTATACCAAAACCCAAACATGTTACTAAATGTACCTGCAATTGACTGAGATGTTTCAGAATTTGAAAGTCCAGCCACAGCTGCGGGAATAAACATAATTGCTTGAGCAAAAATAATCGGCATTACCCCAGCAGAATTTAATTTTAATGGAATCCACTGTCTGTTTCCGCCCATCATATCTTGTTCAAAGTCACCTGACGTTGTTCGACGCGCATATTGTACAGGAATTTTTCTAACAGCCAAGACTAAAAGTACACAAGCAATAATCACTAACAACCAAACAATAACTTCAATTACTAATAGCATAGGACCGCCATTATTATTGGTAACCTTTGAAGTAAATTCTTGTATTAAAGCTTGAGGTAATCTTGCAAGTATTCCAATCATAATTAACAATGAAATACCATTACCAATTCCTTTGTCGGTAATTTTTTCCCCCAACCACATTGCGAAAATAGTTCCTGTGGTAAGTATTAATACTGAAGAAAATAAGAATTGGAATGAGTCAGATGG
>CAMDSN010000123.1 GCA_945907225.1 Flavobacterium psychrophilum
AAATAGAAAAAAATAGAAAAAGTTATTATACAAATTAACACCCTATAATAACAATCATAAATTTAAATTTATTTAATTTTTTTTTATTGTTGTTTTTAATAAGTGTTAATAACAATCTTTCATAAAAGCTAAAAGTTATTTTTTAGATAAATCTTATTAGTTAATTCTGATATCTTAATACTTCTTCGTAATTTTCAACATTAATAGAAAAGATACAATGAGTAATAAACACAAAAAATTAGGGAAAAATGAAAAAACATTTTCCGAAAAGATATTTAAAATACTATCAAAAAATGCCAATAAACCTTTTAACTATAAACAAATTGCTGCTATTTTAGAATTAGATGATACTAAAAGCAGAAACGAAATTATAAAAGATTTAAAAATACTTGCAGCTCAAAAACTAATTATTGAATCCGAACCGGGAAAGTATTTAGTTAAAGCTTCCAGCCAACAATATTATGAAGGAGTTGTGGATATGACTTCTAGAAAAACAGGTTATTTTGTTTGTGATGAATTAGAAAACGATGTTTTTATTCCGTTTATAAACTTAAATCATGCTTTAGATGGTGATAAAGTAAAAGCTTATGTGTATGATAGAAGAAGTTCCAGAAAACCGGAAGCAGAAGTAATTGAAATAATTGAAAGACATAAAACAGAATTTGTTGGTGTTGTTGATATTCAAAAGAATTTTGGATTTGTAACTACTGCAAATGCTAAAATGTACACTGATATTTTTATCCCAAAAAATAAATTAGCGGAAGCTGAACATGGTGACGTAGTCTTAGTAAAACTAGAAGATTGGCCAGCTAAAGCAGATTCCCCTTTTGGTTCGGTAATAAAAGTATTAGGGAAACCTGGGGAGCATAATACAGAAATTCATGCCATTTTAGCGGAATATGGTTTGCCTTATGATTTTCCAATTGAAGTAGAAGCTTACGCGAATAAATTAGATACATCTATAACTCAAGTAGAAATAGATAAACGTCGCGATATGCGAAAAGTGTTGACGTTTACCATTGATCCAAAAGATGCAAAAGATTTTGATGATGCCTTATCTTTCCAAGTTTTAGAAAATGGGAATTATGAAATAGGGGTACATATTGCTGATGTTTCGCATTATTTAAATGAAGGAACTATATTAGACGACGAGGCTTATAATAGAGCAACTTCTGTTTATCTTGTTGATAGAGTTGTTCCAATGCTTCCGGAAGTGTTGTCAAATTTTGCTTGTTCACTGCGGCCAAATGAGGAAAAATATACTTTTTCAGCTATATTTCAATTGAATAACAAAGCAGAAATTTTAGATTCCTGGTTTGGTAGAACTATTATTTTTTCTGACCAACGTTTTTCGTATGAAGAAGCGCAAAGTATTATTGAAACTAAAAGCAATATAATTCCGTCTGAAATTTCGTTAACAGGTGCAGCATATAAAGTTTCAGCTGAAATAGTTGCTGCCACTTTAAAACAAGATGAATTAGCTAAAATTCTACGAAGAAAAAGAATGGCAGACGGAGCAATTTCTTTTGATAAAGTAGAAGTAAAATTTAATTTAGATCAAAATTCGGAACCTATAGGTGTCTATTTTAAGCAGTCTAAAGATGCTAATCATTTGATCGAAGAATTTATGTTGTTGGCAAATAAAAAAGTAGCCGAATTTATAGGAAAACAAAAGAAAACTTTCATTTATAGAATACATGATGAACCAAATGAAGATAAATTAATTAATTTACAGACTGTAATTTCTAAGTTTGGATATGCTATAAACATGAAATCAAAACAAGATATTTCAAAGTCATTAAATAAATTATTAATAGATGTTAATGGAAAAAAAGAACAAAATCTTGTAGACACATTAACGATACGAAGTATGAGTAAAGCAAAATATTCTACAGAAAATATAGGACATTATGGTTTGGCTTTTGATTATTACAGTCATTTTACTTCTCCAATTAGGCGTTATCCAGATGTAATGGTTCATAGATTATTACAATTTTATTTAGAAGGAGGTAAAAGCGTTTCTAATGAAGTTTATGAAGAGAAATGTGCACATTCAAGCAATATGGAAGGATTGGCCGCACACGCCGAGAGAGATTCTGTAAAGTATATGCAAGTAAAATACATGCAAGATCACAAAGACCAAGAATTTTTAGGAGTTATTTCTGGCGTTACCGAATGGGGAATTTATGTTGAAATAATAGAGAATAAATGCGAAGGTATGATTAGAATTAGAGAAATTAAAGAAGATTATTATACTTTTGATGAAAAACAATATGCTTTAGTTGGACAAGCAACACAAGCTATCTTACAACTCGGTGATGAAGTTTTTGTGAAAGTAAAAAATGCAGATTTAATCAAGAAACAATTGGATTTTAATTTTATAAAAAGGAAATAAAAAATGAAAAATTTATTTTATACTCTAGTTTTAGTTTCTTCTTTTTCTTTTGGACAAATAGAAAGAGATTTGGGAGATTTTAGTAAAATTACCTCTTTTGACCGTATAAAAGTTATACTTGTTTTAAGTGATCAAAATAAAATATTATTGGAAGGAGATGACGCATCAGAAGTAGAATTAATTAATAAAAACGGGGAATTAAAGGTAAGAATGCCAATAACAAAAATGCTTAACGGAGATAAAATTACTGCTACTATTTTTTTTAAAGAAATTTCCGAGGTTGAAGCAAATGAAGGCTCTGTAATTTCGTGTATAGACCTTTTAAAATCGCTATCCTTTTCAATTATTGCTAAAGAAAATTCGGAAGTTAAATTATTTATTGACACAGAAAAATTGAGTGTCAAATGCGCAAATAGATCAAAAGTAATTTTAGAGGGTAGCGCAACATATCAAGATGTTTTTTTAAACACAGGTGGTATTTATGAAGCTGAAAAATTAGAAACAGAATTAACTTCAGTTTCATGTAACGCCGGAGGAAATGCCAATATTAAGGCATCAAATTTAGTAGATGCGAAAATTAAGGCTGGTGGGAATATTACTATTTTTGGCAATCCAAAACAAATAAAGGAGAGCGTAATCGCAGGCGGTAATATTAAAAAAGCAGAATAAATCTAGAGAATGATACTATTAAAAGATATTTTATCAGCTATTCCGCTTGGTTTCTTTCTAAGCTTTATGATTGGACCCGTGTTCTTTGTGTTGCTTGAAACCAGTGTGGTCAAAGGTTTTAGAGCTGCAATTTTTTTCAATCTAGGAGTTGTTCTTGCGGACATTGTCTTTATTACAATAGCTTTTTTTAGCAGTTACCGCTTGATTCAAACTATAAAAGATGATCCAGCACTATTTATTTTTGGTGGTTTAGTGATGCTTACATATGGAATTATTTCATTTATTAATACTAGTAAAGAAGCTAATAAAACAAAAATTGATGAAGAAGATCCTATAGAATTAGCTAAAAATAATTACGTAACCCTATTTTTTAAAGGTTTCTTTTTGAATTTTATTAATATTGGAGTTTTGGGTTTTTGGCTGGCGATACTATTAACAATTGGTCCGCAATTAGAGTTGAAAGCATCAAGAATGTTGACTTTTTTCTCCACATTAATTATAAGTTATTTTATAACCGATATTTTTAAAATATTACTTGCAAAGCAATTAAGAAGTAAATTAAATCCCAAAAACATTCTTTCAATTAAAAAGTTAATTAGCATAATATTAATTGTTTCAGGGATTTTTCTTTTGTCACAGGGCTGGTTTCCCAAAGATCAAAAAATAGTAAACAAAGCCTTTGAAAAGATTGAGCAGAGAAATTGATTATATAAGTGCTGTAATGCTTTAAATTTTAAATAAAAAAACCTCCAAAATAACTTGAAGGTTTTGAGGCATCTTCCGGATTCGAACCGGAGTAGACGGTTTTGCAGACCGGTGCCTAGCCGCTCGGCCAAGATGCCAATTGGACGGCAAATATATAAAACAATTGATAATTAACAATTGATAATTGATAATTTTTAGAATACGTAAATCGTATTTAACTTCGGCATTCTTCTATTTCAATAGTAACCGCTTCAACATCACCACCAATAGGCGGATTGAGTTTTGATACCGCTAAAAGAATTCTAGAAACAGAAGGGATTTCACTAAAAATTCTGGTTATTATTCGGTGTGCTACATGCTCCAATAATTTGGACCGTATCGCCATTTCTTCGACTACTATTTTATTTAAATAAACGTAATCAACGGTGTCTTTGAGTTCGTCAGATTGAGAAGATTGCTTTAAGTTGCATTTTACCTCTAAATCTATTCGATAATCTGACCCTATACTTGCCTCTTCATTTAAGCACCCATGAAATGAAAAGGTTCTTATGTTTTGCAGTCTAATAGTCCCCATTTTTTATATAATTTATTTTCTCAAGTTTAATTAGTTTTTGAGAAAACTTCAAACAGTAATCCGAAAACTCTAAACTTTTTTATCTTTGCTAAAATTACAAAAATAATGTCAACAGAAGCTAAGTCTCTTAATTTCATAGAACAAATTATTGAAGAAGATTTAAAAAAAGGATTATCAAGAGATCTATTACGTTTTCGATTTCCACCCGAGCCTAATGGTTATTTACATATTGGTCATGCTAGCGCAATTTGTTTGAATTTCGGATTAGGAATTGATTATCAGGCCCCCGTAAATCTCCGCTTTGATGACACCAATCCAGCCAAAGAGGAACAAGAGTTTGTTGATGCAATAAAAAAAGATATTGAGTGGTTGGGTTTTAATTGGACTAATGAATGTTATGCTTCTGATTATTTTCAGCAGTTATTTGACTGGGCAATTGAATTTATCAAGAAAGGGAAAGCTTATGTTGATAGTCAATCATCAGAAGAAATCGCGCAGCAAAAAGGTACTCCTACTTCTCCTGGCACAGAATCTCCTTATAGGTCAAGGTCGGTAGAAGAGAATTTAGACTTGTTTACTAGAATGAAAAATGGGGAATTTGAAAAAGGAACTCATGTTTTGAGGGCTAAAATTTCTATGGGCGCTAATAATATGTTAATGCGCGACCCTATTATGTACAGAATATTACACGCACATCATCACAGAACTGCTAATGATTGGTGCATTTATCCAATGTATGATTGGGCTCATGGCGAAAGCGATTATTTAGAACAGATTTCACATTCTTTTTGTAC
>CAMDSN010000124.1 GCA_945907225.1 Flavobacterium psychrophilum
GGCCCTGTAGTTATAGGATTATGCCTTTTAGCTGCGCCAATACTAATGGCCAGTCAAAACTGGGATGATCATAATCGCGCAGACAAATACACTGCACTTGCAATGGCAAAAAACTACTTGAATTCGTGTGATAAAAATGCCATCTTATACACTATTGGAGATAACGATACATTTCCGCTTTGGTATGTTCAAGAAATTGAAGGATACAGAACCGATGTAAAAATTGTCAATACCCAACTATTTATGACGGATTGGTATATTGATCAAATGAAATTTTTAACTAATAAAGCAGACGGACTTCCAATTTCATTCAAGCATTCTGAATATGTTGGCGACAAATTGGATTATGTTGCGCATATTCCTAAAACAGATGCGCGTTGGAACATAAAAGACTTTATCGACTTTATTAAGAATCCAAAATCAACCCGGGAATTACCAAATGGTCAAACCATCCATTTTTATCCAACAAATAAAATAAGGATTCCTGTAAATAAAAATCAAATTATAAAAAATAAAGTTGTTAATCCTAAGCATTATGATTCTATTGTTCCATTTATAGATATGGATATTAAAGGAGGTGCTATGTATAAAAATAGATTAATGATGCTTGATGTAATTGCAAACAATAATTGGGAAAGACCCATATATTTCACTGGGGGTAGTTTTGGGGATGACGATTACCTTTGGATGAAAAATTACCTCCAATTAGATGGATTGGTATATAAGTTAGTTCCTTTAAAGACCGAAATAGATAAAGAAAATCGATACGACATGGGTAATATTGACAGTGAAAAGATGTATGACATTGTCATGTCTTGGGAATGGGGGAATGGTGAAAGCAATACCATATATCATGATCCAGAAACTAGAAAAAATAGCATTTCGTATAGAACTAATATGGCGAGATTAGTTGAAACATTACTATTAGAAGGGAAAACTAAAAAAGCTGAAACTATTATTGAGTTAGCATTGTCCAAAATGCCAATAGATTATTATGGTTATTATACAATGGTTGAGCCTTTTGCCGCTGCCTACTATAAACTTGGAGAGAAGAAAAAAGCGAGGGAAATCTTGAAAAAATTAATGAAAAAATACGAGGATAATTTAACTTACTACTCAGGAATTAGCCACACAATTCAAAATGGGATAGGTTCAGATATCGTAACAGATATTGAAAGATATAGAAGTCTATTATTGGTCATGAAAGACAATAAAGACTTAGGATTTTATTATAAATACAAACCTATTTTTAATTCTAAAGCTGAAAGATTTGCTAGATTTGGTATAGATTTAGAATAATCTTAACCCGTTGGGTGTAATTAATCAAAATCTTTATTAATAGATTTTTTGCTGGAAATTTATATTCAATTAGAACAAAAATGTCAGTCTGAGCTTGTCGAAGACATTAAAAAGAATACATTTCGACAAGCTCAATGTGACAATTTATTATAAATTGGCTATATAAAATAATTACACCCAACGGGTTAATCTCATTAAAAAATAAAATGTGAAAATGAATCTTAGTTTGAATCCTTTTCAGATTTTTATATTTATCTCAAAAGTTTACTAAATGCGTTTTTGGTGTAAAACAAACTTTCTTTTTAAATTAATTTTTCCCAATTATATTTGGCATATTCCAAATAATAAAAGAAAAGTGTTTTTAACTTTTGACGATGGTCCAACTCCTGAATTAACAGAATGGGTTTTGTCTGAATTAAAAAAATATGATGCTAAAGCCACTTTTTTTTGTATTGGTAACAACATAGAAAAGTACCCGGAAATTTTTCAAAAAATAATTCGTGACAACCATTCCATTGGCAATCATACATTCAATCATGTAAATGGATGGAAAACAAATTCTTCAAAATACTTAGAAAACGTAAAGCTTTGTGAAACACAAATTTTAAATTTCTCCCCATCTCAATATCTCTTCAGACCACCGTATGGCAAGATAAAACCCTCACAATCTAAAATTTTAAGAATGTTGGGTTTTAAAATAATTATGTGGGATATTTTGACTTATGATTTTGACAAAACCATTACACCTGAAAAATGCATGGAAAATATTGTAAAAAATATTGAAAATGGCAGTGTGATTGTTTTTCATGACAGCAAAAAAGCAGAGCAAAACCTTAAATATGTTTTACCAAAGACTTTAGCATTCCTAAATGAAAACGGATATGTTTGTTCGAAAATTGATTAAAGTTGCTCCTGAACTAGGCTAATAATTGTATTAGCATCTAATTCTCCAGACTGTCTCCAAACCATTTGCCCTTCTTTGTAAATCATAAGCGTTGGCAAACCTTTAATTCGCAAAGCGTCTGACAATTCTTGATTTTTATCTACATCAATTTTAATAACTTTTGCTTTGTCTCCAAGGGCAGCTGCTACATCTCTAATGACAGGATGCATAGAGACTGAAGATTCATTCCACTCTGTGTAAAAGTCAATTAACACAGGCACTTGAGCATTAATTAATTCTCCAAATTTTGACATAAAACCAAAATATTTTTAGTTCTTTTTATTATTTAAAAGAAATAGTAAAGCACAAATGTAGCATATTTAACTAATTATACTACAATTTTGCCTTTTTTTAGTTCAAAAACGGTAATTTCTGGCATAATTCCAACTCTGCCCGGATAGGCATGGAAACCAAATCCGCGGTTTACATACACATATCTGCCAAATTCTTCATATAATCCTGCCCATTGTTTATAAATATATTTAACTAAACTCCATTTAAAATAACCCGGGATTTCAATACCAAACTGCATTCCGTGCGTATGTCCAGACAAAGTTAGTTGGAAATGTAAAGGATGTTTTTTTACAACATACTCCCAATGACTCGGATCGTGACTCATTAAGATTTTAAAATCGGTTGCGCTAAGCGAATTGGAAGCTTTTTCAATATCTCCGAATTCTCCGAATTTTTTTCCCCAATTTTCTACCCCAACTACAAAAATAGCTTCAGTCCCTTTTTGAATTTTCACATGTTCATTCAATAACAAGTTAAAATCTATTTGCCGATGTAAATCTTTTATTGCAGCAAAGTTATTCTCTTTCTCTTTTTGAGAATTCCAATTTAAATAGGACCCATAATCATGATTTCCTAAAATTGAATGTTTTCCAAATTGATGATTCTTTATTCCTTTAAATATTGAAATCCAGGGAATCATTTCCTCAGCTTTTGCATTCACTATATCTCCAGTAAACAAAAACAAATCAGAATCTTGTTGGTTAATCAAATCAATTGCATATTTAATTTTGTCTTCGTTGTCAAAACTACCGCTGTGAATATCTGAAATTTGTGTGATTTTAAATCCTTCAAATGCATCAGGCAAATCGGGGAAAAATAAGGTTTGTCTTATTACTTTAAAATTGTATTTTCCAAGTGTCATCCCATAAATCAATGAGAGAAAAGGAACCGCTGCTAATCCAATTGCAATTTGACTTACAAATTTTCTACGCGCTGGTAAAAATCCTGAGGAGCTTTGGTGAGTAAAAAAAGTATATATTCCAGAAAACAGTCTAAAAACATCTTCCAAAAACATTACAAAAGTCAAGACCATTTTTGGAAGTAATACTAAAAGAAGTAGTCCAATAGTCAATAAGGTTGATTTGGTTTGCCCTATACTTCTATCAAATTTTGAAAACTGATAGAATACAACCCCAATAGCAGCTAGAGATACTAAAATATAAAAAAATAAAACCCATTTTGACTTTGTTATTGTCTTGATTGTTTGAAAAGCATATAACTCAACAAATGCTATGATTACAAAAAGTATAATATATCGAAAACCCATTTTAATTAAATTTTGACAAATTAACGAAGAAAGTAAATATAATTTTGATTCTTACTTTCATTTTAACATGGATTTAATTTCTGTTACAAAAGAACCGTTCTTTTTTGAAAGTTTAACTATTTTTACATTTCAAAAAAAAACAAATGAATACTCAAAAACGTCTTTTCCTTCTTGATGCCTATGCCTTAATTTTTCGCGGGTATTATGCTTTCATTAAAAACCCTAGAATTAATTCGAAAGGAATGGATACATCAGCCATTATGGGATTTATGAATGCTTTAATGGATGTTATAAAAAGAGAAAAACCAGATCATTTGGCAGTTGCTTTCGACAAAGGAGGCAGTGATTATCGTTATGAAATGTATAAGGAGTATAAAGCCCATCGGGATGAAACACCCGAAGCAATTAAAATTGCCGTTCCCTACATTCAAGAACTTTTAAAAGCCATGCATATTCCAATTATTGAAAAAGCCGGATTTGAAGCTGATGACTTAATTGGAACCATAGCAAAACAAGCTGAAAAGGAAAATTTTAAAGTTTTTATGGTTACGCCTGATAAGGATTTTGCCCAATTGGTTTCTGAAAATATTTTTATGTACAAACCAGCAAGAATGGGTAACGATATTGAAATATGGGGTATTCCTGAAGTGCTTGCTAAATTTGAAATAGAACACCCCGAACAAGTTATTGACTTTCTTGGTATGATGGGGGATTCTGCAGATAATATCCCAGGATTACCCGGAGTTGGTGAAGTAACTGCTAAAAAACTATTGAAAGAATTTGGCTCGATGGAAAATCTTTTAGCAAATACCGATAAGCTCAAAGGTTCGATGAAAGATAAAATTGAAACAAATGCTGAATTGGGTATTTTGTCAAAAAAATTAGCTCGAATTCTGTTAGACTGCCCTGTAACGTTTGATGCAACTGATTTTGAACTTTCAAAACCAAATATCGAAAAGACAGATGCCCTATTCATGGAATTAGAATTTAGGCAAATGAAAGCACAATTTGACAAATTATATGGAAATGAAAACTATGTTTTAGAACCTAATAATGAACAAGTAGATAACACTCAAACAACTAAAAAAACTACTGTTAAAAAATCAAATGAAGATCAATTTGATTTGTTCGGATTTTATGAAGATGACGATACTACCGACAAGACAACAAAATCAAATTTAGGGTACGCAACCATTGAAACAACCGAGCATTATTATCAAACAATTCAGGGTGAATTACCGGTGAAATTAGTAATGCAAAATTTACTAAATCAAACTTCTGTTTGTTTTGATACGGAGACTACAGGCTTAGACGCTTTACATGCTGAATT
>CAMDSN010000125.1 GCA_945907225.1 Flavobacterium psychrophilum
ATTTCAGCTAACTGTTTTCTAAAATTTGATTGGAATTTAAAATTAGAAAAATATATAATAATTTCTAGTTAAAGTAATTTTGTTTTTTAAAGTTTTAACGCATTATTAACATCGGCCAACGGATAAAATTTTCATTTTTGGTGCTTTAAAAATTTAAGCTTTTACATATTAGGATTAATAACAAAATTATGGAAGAAAATGGTACTGCTTTAGACATTAGAGCAATTAATGAAAAAATAGAAAGAGAAAGTGCTTTTATCGATTTGCTGACAATGGAAATGAACAAAGTCATCATTGGTCAAAAACATATGATAGAACGATTATTAATTGGCCTTTTAGGGCAGGGACATATTCTTCTAGAAGGTGTTCCAGGATTAGCAAAAACATTAGCTATAAATACGCTTTCTCAGGCGGTTCAAGGAAGCTTTAGCCGCATTCAATTTACCCCTGATTTACTGCCTGCAGATGTCGTAGGAACTATGATTTACAATATAAAAGCCAACGAATTCTCTATTAAAAAAGGTCCTATTTTCGCGAACTTTGTACTTGCCGATGAAATTAACCGGGCCCCTGCAAAAGTCCAATCGGCTTTGTTAGAGGCCATGCAAGAAAAGCAAGTTACAATTGGTGATACTACTTTCAAATTAGACCGCCCGTTTTTAGTATTAGCCACT
Organism: Flavobacterium psychrophilum; assembly: GCA_945907225.1. Taxonomy (GTDB): domain Bacteria; phylum Bacteroidota; class Bacteroidia; order Flavobacteriales; family Flavobacteriaceae; genus Flavobacterium; species Flavobacterium psychrophilum_Q. The sequence continues at coordinate 675 of CAMDSN010000125.1, forward strand.
CAAAACCCAATAGAACAAGAAGGAACCTATCCTTTACCCGAAGCTCAAGTAGACCGTTTTATGTTAAAAACAGTTATTGATTATCCTAAAATGGAAGAGGAAAAATTAGTAATCAGGCAAAATTTAAAAGGGGCCTACGAAAAAGTAAATGCTGTAGTCTCTGTAGAACAAATTTTAAAAGCCCAAGAAGCAGTTCGTGAGGTATATATGGATGAAAAAATTGAGAAATATATTTTAGATATAATTTTTGCTACTCGAAATCCCGAAAACTACAAACTAGAAAGCTTAAAATCACTTATCGGATTTGGCGCCTCTCCAAGAGGCAGTATTAATTTAGCTAATGCAGCTAAGTGTTATGCATTTATTAAACGCCGTGGTTATGTAATTCCTGAAGATGTTCGTGCCGTTGTACACGATGTATTGCGACACAGAATCGGAGTTACTTATGAAGCAGAAGCCGAAAATGTAACCTCTGTTGACATTATCAACAAAATCATAAATGAAATTGAAGTGCCTTAATAGTAATTAGGCAAAAGCCATTAGCCATTAGTAAAACTTCTGCCTATTGCCTATTGCCTGTTGCCCCTAATTATGGAAACAAAAGACTTACTCAAAAAAGTTCGTAAAATAGAAATTAAAACTCGAAGGTTGAGTGATCATATCTTCTCGGGAGAATATCATACTTCTTTTAAAGGGCGCGGAATGACTTTTTCTGAAGTACGACAATATCAATTTGGTGACGATATACGTTCCATAGATTGGAATGTGACGGCACGTTACAACGAACCTTATGTAAAAGTGTTTGAAGAAGAGCGAGAATTAACGATGTTGTTGATGGTTGATATTTCGGGCTCTGAGAGTTTTGGAACTAAGAATCAGTTAAAAAGCGAAGTAGTTACAGAAATTGCTGCAACTATGGCTTTTTCGGCTACAAAGAATAATGACAAAATTGGGTTGCTTTTATTTTCTGATCAAATCGAATTATACATTCCGCCCAAAAAAGGCAAATCTCATGTGTTAAGAATCATTCGCGAGCTAATAGAATTTGAGCCTAAAAGCAAAAAAACAGATTTATCACAAGCTTTAAAATTTTTATCAAGCACACAAAAAAAGAAGGCTATTGTGTTTGTGATTTCTGATTTCATAATGAATGATGATTATGAAAAAACGTTGAAAATTGCTGGAAAAAAACATGATATTACTGGTGTTCGCGTTTTTGATATTCGAGAATCCAACATGATAAATATTGGTATGGTTGAAATGGAAGATGCTGAAACTGGTGAAATAGTAGTAGTAAATACAGGTTCTAAAAAAACCCGTTTAAATTATGAAAAAGAATATCAGGATAAAGTAAATTATTTCTCAACTGTTTTTTCAAAATGTAGCGCAGGTACTATTCACACTAGGGTTGACGAAAGTTATGTAAAAAAATTATTGGGTTATTTTAAATCGAGATAAGGATTTAAGAATGATGATTAACGATTTAAGATTACAGATTTATCAGGATTGAAATGGACAAATTTAAATTAGAGGAACGATTGATTGATTTTGCCGCCAACATAATTTTATTTACAAATCATGTTGATAAATCATATGCCGGGAATCATTTGGTTGGACAAATTGTTCGTTCATCAACTTCACCTGCTTTAAATTATGGTGAAGCACAAAGCGCAGAAAGTAAAAAAGATTTTATTCACAAAATGGGTATTTGCCTAAAAGAATTAAGAGAAACTTTTAATTGTTTGAAAATTATTGAAAGAGCAAATCTAACATCCAACACAGAATTAATCAACAAATTAAAAATAGAAGTCAACGAACTCATATCAATCTTTGTTTCAAGTATTAAAACAGCTAAAACAAATTCTGAAATCAAAAATCGTTAATCTTCAATCAAAAATAAAATGAAGTTTAAACTATACATATTATTTTTTCTTTTATCGACTTCGGTTTTTGCTCAAAAAGTGACGACTTCGGTTGATACCACCAAAAACAAAATAGGTGCCAAATTTAAACTCACCCTAAAAACAAAAGTGGATACTGCAGCAAAAGTAAGTTTCCCTGAGCTTAAAAATTTTGGGGCCTTAGAAGTAATTGAATCCTATAAAATTGACACTATAAATTTAGGAAATAGAAGAGAGCTAATTAAAAAATATGGATTAATACAATTTGATAGCGGAACCTACGTCATTCCGAGAATTCGGGTGATGATTAATGGAAAAGCCAGCTATTCAGACAGTATAAAAGTAGAAGTCAATGATATTAAAGTTGATACTTTAAAACAAAAAATGCATGATATTAAAGATATTATAAATGTGGAGCGTGAACTTGAAGATTGGTGGGTTTATATTTTAATTATAATAGCTATTGCCTTGCTGGGTTACTTTGGTTTCAAGTATTTTAAAAACAAAAAACCCAAAATTGAAGTAGAAATTATTTTTAAATCGCCTATTGAAAAAGCCACAACTTTATTACAACAACTAGAAACTAAGGAGCTTTGGCAAAAAGGAGCAATCAAAGATTATTATTCCGAATTGACTAACATTGCCCGAAACTATATTGAGGAAGAAATTAATATTCCAGCGATGGAAAGTACAACCTCAGAACTTATTATTGGCTTGCGAAAAGCAGCAAAACAAAAAAAATTAAAACTATCAAATGAAATAGTTGAAAACCTAGAAAAAGTTTTAATGCAGGCCGATTTAGTAAAATTTGCTAAAGTAAAACCTTTAGATTATGAAATTGAGGAAGATAAAAAAAGAATTTCCAATTCCATTCTTACCATTCACAAATCAATTCCAGTAATTAGAGAAAATGATGATGAATTAACCAAATGGAATGAACAACAAAGAGAAAATGATCGTTTAGCTAAATTAAAAAAAGAAAAAAACAGACGGATTATTTCCATTTTTGGAGGTGTAATTGGCGTGCTAGTTTTAGTTTTATCTGGATTAATCTATTTCAAAGGATTTGACTATGTAAAAGATAATTTATTTGGAAATCCCTTAAAAGAGCTTGCAGAAGGGCAATGGGTATATAGTGAATATGGAAATCCAGGTATAAAAATAGAAGCCCCTGAAGTATTGAAACGAATAGATGCTTCAAGTACATTGCCCAAAAACACAGCTGCCTTAATTAAAGAAATGCAACTTTTTTCTTGTGGTAATATTTTAGAAAATTATGCTGTCACCCTTTCTACCCGAACTTTCAAAAAAGAAACAAAATTAGATTTAGATAAAACTGCTGAAGAATATTTAAATATGTTAGAGGCTCAGGGAGCACAAAACATTCTTGTTAAAACCGAAGATTTTGGCACACAAAAAGGGATTTCGGGTAAAAAAGCCTACGGAACAATTAATTTTTTTGATGCTGACAACGGGAAAGCAACAAAAATGTATTATGAATTATTGCTATTTAGTCAAAATGGAGGCTTACAAACTTTGTTTGTTGCTTATAAAGAATCCGATAAATATGGGCAAAAAATAGCCGAAAGAATAGTTAACTCGGTAGAATTACAAACCACTCAAGAATGAAAGATGTTAGCTTTTTAAATCCCGAATTTTTTTGGTTGTTTCTTTTGCTGCCCCTTGCATTTATGTGGCAAATTATAAAAAATAAGCAGCAGTCAGCCACCTTAAAAATAAGTTCTGTTACAGGTTTTAAATCAGAAAACTCGTTGTTGGCAAAGCTAAAGCCTTTTTTATTTGTATTGCGGTTGCTTGCTTTAAGTTCAATTATTGTTGCTATGGCAAGGCCTAGAAAAGTAGATATAAGTAGTCAAACGAAATCCACGAAAGGGATTGATATTGTTATGGCAATTGATGTTTCCGGGAGTATGCTTGCTAAAGATTTAAAGCCAAACCGTATGGAAGCTTTAAAAAAAGTAGCTGAAGATTTTGTTGAAAATCGTCCAAATGATCGAATCGGAATTGTTGTATACGCATCTGAAGCTTATACAAAAACACCTGTAACAAGCGATAAGCCTCTTATTCAAGAGGCTATAGAAAGTATAGAATACAATCCTGTTTTACAAGACGGAACTGGAATTGGAATGGGTTTAACAACAGCCGTAAACCGATTAAAAGACAGCAAGGCGAAAAGTAGGGTCATAATTTTATTAACTGATGGGGTAAATAACTCCGGATTTATAGAGCCCGAGACCGCTTCACAAATTGCCAAAGAATATGGAATAAAAGTTTATACCATTGGAATAGGATCAAATGGAAATGCATTGTCTCCTTATGCTTACGCGCCAAATGGCGGATTTTTATTCCAAATGATGCCTGTTGAAATTGATGTAAACTTATTACAAACCATCGCTAAAAACACGGGCGGGAAATATTTTAGAGCTAGCAGTAACAGTAAGTTAGAGTCTATCTATAAATCTATTAATGCTTTAGAAACTACTGAAATAGAAGAGTTGAAATTCTATGATTATGATGAAAAATACAGGCTTTA
>CAMDSN010000126.1 GCA_945907225.1 Flavobacterium psychrophilum
AATTTTGTCGAGAATTGATTTTTGCACTAGGATTTCTTTGAGTTTGTGATTGAGTTTTTCCTGCTCTAAATGCATCATAGACAAAGCTGTTTCGTGTTTGTCGCCGGCAGAACCTTTGGCATCATTTTGCGCATCAATTGTCAAACCCGAAATCATGTCTTGAAAAACATCAATTCGGTCTTGGAGCATTTCTTTATAGCGTTGAAGGATTTGTTGTTTCATTTAAGAGTTGCTGAGTAACTGAGTAACTGAGCAGCTAAGTAACTGAGTTTTTTTTTCTTAGCAACTTAGACACTCTTTTAAAAATCAAATTTATAACTCGCACCACCCAAAATTTGCAATCCTTGAACCTGAAAATTAGCCCATCTTTGATACTCTTGATTGGCTAAGTTGTTTCCTTTTAGAAAAAATGTTAAACGCTCATTGTGTTTATAACCAAGGTGCGCATTTAAATCCAAATAGCTTTTTAGTGTTATTAATTTGTCATCTGGAAAAGGCAGTGTAATAGTGGCTTGAGTAATACTATCTTTTCTTTCGCCAACAAAAAACAAGCTTGTCCCGGCATACCATTTTGAAGTAATATTTACATCAAGTGTAGATGCCAGTTGTAGTGCGGGCAGATTCCATGCTTCTTTTTCATCACTCACAGAAAAACTACTAAAAGTACCATTAATTCCAAAAGAAATATTCTTGGTAAAATCGGCTTTTAATTCTCCAAACAAACTAGCTGTTTTCACATTATCATACACCACTTCAAACGAGTTGCCAAACGTATAGCCATCTGTATTTGTATTTGATTGATAAAATTTATTGCTTTTAAACAAAGCTTTTTGATCTTCATTAACATAGGAACCCCGAACATTATAACTCACTGTAGTGGCTAATTTACCTTTTAAACCTGCATAAATATCATATTTTTGGTCGGTTGGAGTGACAGTTAACGTGGGAGATAAGAAAAAGTTACTTTGTACAAAATCAGCATACGAATTTTGTTGAAGTTTGCCCTCAAAACCTGCATACAAAATCATCAGGTCACCCACTAATTTATAAGATCCGGTAGCTTGAGGATAAATAAAGAATTTACTTTTTCCGGGTTCTTGAGCTGCGCTATAAAAAAAACTAAGCCCTAAATTTAAGTCTAAATCATCTCTCTGAATATTTACGCAAGGTTGAAAACCAACATTGGTAAAGCCATATTTTAAAGATGCTGTTTTATCTATATTTTGTTTAAAAGAGCCGCTCAAATAATCTACAATAAAATTTGTTTTTATATCGTTATCTAAAAAGTTAAACTCAAATGCTGGTTTGACTATAAATCGATTTTCTGCTGAACCAAAAGCATCCCAAAAGCGATTAAATTTAAGTGTGCTTTCTTTTAAGATATTATCTAAACCTAATCTGCCACCAACGTATAATGTATGATAAGTTTGTTGTGGATCAATCGTTGCAATTGTTGCGTCTAGTATAAGTCCTGGATAAATTCCGTACCAATTATATACCTGATTTTTATAACCTGCATCAGCATTCCATGACAAGCTTCTTTTTCTACTACCATAACTAAAATCTAAAGCCGTATTATAGTAATTATCCTCTAGTGCTAGATCTTTTATGCCACCCTGAGAAGAAGTGTGCCTGAGCATTCCGCCAAAATAATCGGTATTGCTTATATCTTCGGTGATAAAAAGTTCTGCTTTAACAGTTCCATAATTACCAGCTCCAAGAGAGACATAATTTTTAATTATTTTTTCGGCAGCACTTTTGTCCACATTTGCAGCTTTTCCTTTTGCGGGTGCAAAAGTGGAAGCTACTGGAAACGAGAAAATAGTGTATTGTATATTTTCTTTTTTGGTGGTTTCTTCATCATCAAGCGTTGGAGTTTCCTTTACTTTAAACGCATCCGAAATTGAAGGTGTATAAGGTTTTACCACATTCACTACTTCGGTACCAATGTTGTCATCTTTCTTTTGGGCAAAAGAAAGTTGCATTGCAAAGAGACAAAGAGTTAATACACTGATGGATGTTAGACTTTTATTTTTACTTACGATAAAACTCATTCTTATTGATTTAAAGTGTTTAGAAATGTCATTGTTGCTTTTTGAAATTCTTCTAATTTATTTTCTATTCTGTTAATGATGAATTTGTTTTGGCGGCTTCGCCTTTAATCATGTTCAATTCGGTTTGCGCTTCGGCAACAACATCATCAAATTCCTTGAAATTTTTGATAACGCTTTCTAAGATAGAAGTCGCGCTAAAATTATCTTTCAACTGGTAATAATTTTTGGCCATTACAACCAAACCTTTCGCACCAAAATATTTATAACCCGAATAGTCTTTTGCTAATTTCTGAACGGTCAAATTTGAATCTTCATATTTTGCTTCTTTGCTTTTAAAATAAGCTTCGTAATAAAGTGCTTCAGCAGCCAGTTCACCTTTTGCAATTGTTAATAATTTGGCATAAGCAACTTTAGCTTTTGATTCATCTTTCACTTGAATTGCAGCGCGTGCTACTATGATTTGGGCATCACTTTTTATTTTGTTATCCGTTTTTGGATTTGCCAAGACTTTATCAGCATAGACAACAGAATTTGAATAGTCCTTTTGTTCATAGAGCGAACGCATCAAGTTTGCTTGTGCGTACATTATATTTTGTGGAAAATCGGCTTCAGTTTCCAAACGTTGCAGTACAGGAATAGCTTTAGCATAATCATCTTTTTTCAAATAAATTTCAGATAATCTGGCCAAAGATTGTTCTGTAAATTCATTTCTTGGCTTACTAATCACAAATTCATAGTTAACCGCAGCTTCCGATTCTTTTCCATCAGAAAAATAAGATTGAGCCAGATAGAAATTAGCTTGCAACACATGAATTCCGTTAGAAAAACTTGTTAAATAACCACTCAATCCTGATATTGCAGGTTTGATATTGTTTTGTAAAAATTGTTTTTCAGCTGCTTCATAAGTATCATTATCCAAATCGGCATCAGAAATTTCTACAAAATCAAGTGTTCGTACCCAAGTAGCATATTCATTTACTTTCCCCAAATCCATATACACAAGTCTTGCCGATGTAACTGCCTCAGAAGCCTCTGCAGATTTTGGGAAGGCAGCTACGACTGTTTTGAATTTGGCAATAGCTAATTCCCCTTTTTGTTCATTAAAATAAATTAACCCTTGACGTAAAATAGCTTTGGCTGCGAAGGAACCATTTTTAAATTCTTTAAGTAATTGTTCATAAGTAGCTAATGCTAAATCTGTTTTGCCCTCAGCTACATATGTATTTCCTAATTCAAACAAGACATCATCCCTATATTGAGACGACTTGAATTTTTGAATAAATAAGTTAAAATCTTCAATTTTTTTATCATTTTTCCCAACAAAGCCATAACTAATAGCTTTCTGAAAAGCCGCGTAATCGGCATCTATACCTTTCATATCAATAGCTTTATTATAAGCATCCATGGCAGGCCAATATTTTGCAGAAACAAATCTAGCATCACCCAATCTGAGGTAAGCGTCGTTTAAACGAACTCGATCCTCTTTGTTTCCGTCTACATACTTTTGAAAATAGTCCCCTGCCAACTCATATTCTTTTAATTTAAAATAGGCATAAGCGATATTGTAAGTAACGTTCTTATTCTCAATAGTTGATTTAGACTCTGCAGACGCTTCAAATTGCTTAAAACTTTGCAGTGCTTCAGTAAAATTATCTAAAACATATTGGGTCTCCCCTTTCCAAAAGGTGGCACGAAGTGAAATCTTTTCACTCAGTTGTAATTGACTTGATTTAGTAAACATCTTTAAAGCTTCTTGATAATTGCCGTCTGTAAACAATTCAACCCCTCTGTAAAAAAGTACTTTTTGATAAGCAGTTTTGTTTTCAGAATTGTTGTTTTTTTCGAGAAGAATTAATGCTTCTTTATAATTTTTTGAAGTAATATAGGAACTGATCAATAAGGTTTCGATATCAGATTTTGCTGTTGAAGTTGGATATTTATTTATAAAACCCATCAAAATATCGGGAACACTTTGGAAAGAATTACCCAATTCGTAACTAAGTTTAGCATAATTTAAGTTAGCATCTTCTTGAATTTTTTTATCAAAACTCATTTCAGTAGCACTTTTAAATGCGTTTAGTGCTTGCTGTTTTTTGTCTGTTTTAAAATAACATTCACCCAAGTGATAATAGGCATTTTGAGAAACAGAATCGTTACCGCTTATGATTTTATTAAACTGAGAAATGGCATTTTCAAAGTCATTCTTTTTATAATAGGTATACCCTAACTGATAAAAATCGGTGTTGCTCCATTTATTCTTTTTGCCTTTATATTCTTTTAAATAGGGTAACGCTTTATCATATTGTTTCAAATTGAAATAACTTTCACCAATGATTTTATTTAATTCTGACTTTTCAGTTGCATTTGATTTAGGCATAGCTTCAATACCTGCATCAATAGCTTTTTGGAAATCTCCCGATTTAAAATTCATATCTGCCTTGAAGTAAGTTAATTTATCAGAATATTTATCTTCCCCTTCAACCTTTTTAAAATATTTATTGGCCTCCTGATAATTATCGCCTTCATATTGCATAAAACCCAAATAATAGTTGGCTTGCACACCATATTCTTTCGAATTTACAATGCTATTGAAATAAGAAGCTGCAGTCTTTTTATCGGCAGAATTAAAATAAGCGTATCCTTTTTGAAATATAAATTTCTCTGTTTGTTCATATGACAAGGAACTCTCATCTACTTTATTAAAAAATTCAAGAGATTGGGGATACTTCCCTTGTTCAAAATAATATTGTGCAACTTCAATATAAGCGGAATTGTGTTTAGAGCTAGTAGGAAACTCTTTTATGAATCTTTCTATTAATTCATCAGCATTATTCTGATTTAGATGAATGGCACAAATGCCAAAATAATATGCACAATCCGAATTAACGTCTATAGAAATATTTTGTTGTTGAACTTGATCAAATAATATTTGTGCAGACTGATATTGTTTGTCCTTAAACAATAGTAAAGCGCTATCAAAATCGGATAAATTATGGATGTAAATCTCGGTTTGTTGCCCATATGTAT
>CAMDSN010000127.1 GCA_945907225.1 Flavobacterium psychrophilum
ATGGTGGCAATCAAATTGAGTCCAAGATGGAATCTAGCTAGCGGAGTTGGATTTTTACAATTTGATGCTAATCAAACTGTGGGCGGTAATACTGAGAGTATTCGTAATTCTTATTTACAAATTCCACTACGATTTACAGGAGATTATAACCTTTTTAAAGGAGCTGAACCCAAAGACGCTAAAATACACTTTAACATTGGCTTAGGAGTATATGCTAACACGCTACTTAACGAAGAAAAAGTAAATACGACTACCACTACAGAAACTAAAAACTTAGGCTGGAATTTTGGTATTGCCACGGCAATTGGAGTAAGGTTTGTTTTAACAAATGTCTTGCATATTGGAGTAGGTTTAGAAAGCCAAAATGATCTTACTAAAATGAAGAAAATAGAAGTGGAACGAAGAATGGAGCAAATGAATACTGTATATCTAAAATTTGGACTGAAGTTCTAACAAACTCAATAATCTCATCAAAAACCATTTCATCTGAAATGGTTTTTTTATTTTAAATTGGCTAAACTTTGCTCTATTGTAGCAATCTTAGCAAGTGCATCGGCTTCCTTTTTTCGCTCGTTATCAAGTACATTTTTTGGAGCTCCCGCAACAAATTTTTCATTTGAAAGTTTCCCTTGTACACTTTTTAAAAATCCTAGAGTGTATTTTAGTTCCTCCGTTAGTTTACTAATTTCAGATTGAATATCAATGACTCCTGAAACTGGAATAAAGTACTCATTTGACTTTACACGGTAGGTCAACGCGCCATCAACTTTATCAGAGATATACTCCAAATGGAAAATATTGGCAAGTTTAATGATAACCGAATCAAAATTGGAAGATACATTTTCATGATTCACAACTTTCAAATTAATACCATCTTTCATAGGAATATTTTTTTCCTTCCGAATGGTTCTAACACCAGCTATTACTTCTGTTGCAACTTCAAAATCGGATATGATATTTTCATCAAAAGGAATTAATTTTGGATATTCAGCTATAATTAGGGCTTGTTCTGGAGTTCTTTCTGAGATATATTGCCATATTTCTTCTGTAAGAAAAGGCATAAAAGGATGAAGTAATTTCAAGTTAGCCTCAAGTAATTCAATTGCTTTATTAAACGTTGTCTCGTCTATAGGTTGTTGATATCCGGGTTTAATAATTTCCAAAAACCAAGAACAGAAATCATCCCAAACCATTTTGTATATACTCATTAATGCATCGGACAAACGGTATTTATCAAAATGATTCTCAATTTCAACTAAAGTTTGTTGGAATTTGGCTTCATACCACGCAATAGCTACTTTTGAACTTTCGGGTTGTGAAATGGCGGCTACCTCCCAGCCTTTAATTAAACGAAATGCATTCCAAATTTTATTAGCAAAAGCTTTTCCATTATTACACAAATCTTCATCAAACATAATATCGTTGCCCGCCGATGCGCTCAATAGTAATCCAACACGAACCCCGTCGGCACCAAACTTCTCTATTAAATCCAATGGTTCTGGGGAATTTCCTAAAGACTTAGACATTTTTCGACGTTGTTTGTCTCTAACAATTCCAGTTAAATACACATTTGAAAAGGGCTTTTCATTTGTATACTCATAACCAGCAATTATCATTCGGGCAACCCAAAAGAATAAAATATCCGGACCCGTAACTAAATCGTTAGTGGGGTAATAGTATTTAAAATCGGCATTCTCTGGATCCATTATACCGTCAAATACAGACATGGGCCAAAGCCAAGAAGAAAACCAAGTATCTAATGCATCAGAATCTTGTATCAAATCGCTAATGGATAGTTTAAAATTTGATGTTTTATTTTGAGCTAATTTCAAAGCCTCTTCTATTGATTCTGCAACAACAAAATCTTCTTTCCCGTCACCATAATAATATGCAGGTATTTGTTGACCCCACCATAATTGACGTGAGATATTCCAATCGCGAATATTTTCTAACCAATGACGATAGGTATTATTAAATCGTGAGGGATATAATTTTATATCGTCGGTTTCAAGAACCGATTTGATGGCTGGAACTACTAGTTTTTCCATACTTAAAAACCACTGATCCGAAAGTCTTGGTTCTATCACCGCTTTGGTTCTCTCTGATGTCCCTACTTTATTAGTGTGCACTTCTGTTTTTAATAAAGCACCCATACTATCCAATTCTTTTGTAATTTCTTCACGAACGACAAATCGATCTTTTCCAGCATAGTGTAGTCCAAAACTATTTAAAGAAGCATCTTCATTAAAAATGTCAATGATTTCTAATCCATGTTTCTCGCCAAGACTCTTATCATTAATATCATGAGCTGGCGTAACTTTTAGGCAGCCTGTACCAAACTCGATATCAACATAATCATCTTCTATTATAGGCACTACTCTATTACAAATAGGCACAATTACACATTTCCCTTTTAAAGAGGTGAAACGTTCATCATTTGGATTTATACAGATGGCAGTATCGCCAAAAATTGTTTCAGGACGCGTAGTTGCAACAACTACAAAATCAGGTGAGTCCTGTAATTTATATTTCAAATAGTATAAGTTACCTTGTTTTTCTTCGTAAATAACTTCCTCGTCTGACAGCGTTGTTTTGGCTTCAGGATCCCAATTTACCATACGATACCCTCTATAAATAAGGCCTTTACGATACAAATCAACAAACGAACGAATAACCGATGCGGACATGTTGGGATCCATGGTAAATTTTGTTCTTTCCCAGTCACAAGAACAACCTAACTTTTTTAGTTGTTCTAAAATAGTTCCTCCATATTTATTTGTCCAGTCCCAAGCATGCTTCAAAAACACCTCTCGAGTTAAGTCATTTTTATTTATACCTTCACTCTTTAATTTAGCCACAACTTTTGCTTCAGTGGCAATTGAGGCGTGATCTGTTCCTGGAACCCAACAGGCATTAAAACCTTTTAATCTTGCTCTTCTGATTAAAACATCCTGAATTGTATTATTCAACATATGGCCCATATGTAGAACTCCAGTCACATTTGGCGGAGGAATTGTAATAGTATAGGGTTTTCTATGGTCGGGTTTTGAATGAAAATAATTATTTTTCATCCAGTAGTCGTACCATTTTTTTTCAACAGTAGCAGCATTAAAATTGGCTGGTATCATTTTATTTCGGTTATATTTATTTTTGGTTGCAGTAAAGAAATATGAAATTTCAAAAATACTAACGCATTAATACATGACATTAATTTTACAAGTTAGAATAAACTATAAATTGAAAAGACTAGAGTATAGTTGATTTTACAACTTAAAAAAAAATTCTATTTTTTTAATGCTTTGCAAAAGTAATTAATAATGACTTTAGAAAAAATTAACTATAAAATTATTGTGAATTAATTTAAAAAACTAAATTTACGCTTCACTTAATAATTTAGTCTAATGAAAAAATATTTTTATCTTATTTTAGTTTTTTCGTCTTTGCAGCTTATGTCTCAAAAAGGCCCCAAGATTGAATTTAAAGATAAAGACAATACAATAGACTATGGAACGGTCAATAAAGAAGATGATAACGGAATTCGATCATTTGAATTTACAAATACAGGAGATGAACCTTTAATAATTACAAATGTTCAATCAACCTGTGGTTGTACTGTTCCTTCAAAACCAACAGAACCTATTTTACCCGGAAAAACTGGTAAAATTGACGTGAAGTACAATATGAATACGGGGCCAATTCGCAAAACGATTACTGTTGAAAGTAATGCTATAAACGTTGAAGAAGGAAGGGTTGCTATAAAAATTAAGGGCGATGTTATAGTAAAACCAGTTGTTAACCTTCTTGAAAAAAAGAAGACAAGTCCAATTATGCAATAGTACTCTAAGAGGTTTATCTTTCTTTTTCAACTACACCTTTCTATTTTTTTTTAAATATTATCATATATGACGAAGAAATTGTTTCGCTTATAAAAAAATTGCAATTTTGCCGCTCAAATAATCTAATCATGCCAAAAATATCTCAAAAAGGGCAAAAAATGCCCGAATCTCCAATTAGAAAATTAGTGCCATTTGCTGAAGTTGCTAAAAATAAAGGACATAAAGTCTATCATTTAAATATAGGCCAACCTGACATTAAAACCCCTGAGATAGCGATAAATGCAATTAAAAATATAGACATAAGCATTTTAGAGTATAGTCATTCTGCTGGTTTTGAAAGTTATAGAGAAAAATTATCCTCATACTACAATTCCAAAAAACTCCCAATTGATATTTCCGATATCATCATCACTACGGGTGGTTCCGAAGCCCTATTATTTGCAATGGGAAGCACTATGGACGTTGGTGATGAAATTATTGTACCCGAACCTTTTTATGCAAATTACAGCGGTTTTTCTATAGCGTCTGGCGTAACCATTATTCCTGTTATTTCAACCATTGAAGAAGGTTTTGCATTACCACCAATTGATGCCTTTGAAAAATTAATTACCCCAAAAACAAAAGCTGTTTTAATTTGTAATCCGGGAAATCCAACAGGTTATCTGTATTCAAAAGAGGAAATATTACAATTGGCTGAAATTGTTAAAAAGCATGATTTATTTTTAATTGCAGATGAAGTTTATAGAGAATTTATATACGATGAAAACGAAACTCATTTTTCAATTATGAACGTTGCTGGTTTGGAAGAAAATGCAATTATGATTGACTCGGTTTCAAAAAGATATAGTATGTGTGGCGCTAGGATTGGATGTATTGTTTCCAAAAACAAAGCAGTAATGGCTACAGCAATGAAGTTTGCTCAAGCGAGATTAAGCCCACCTACATTAGCTCAAATAGCGAGTGAAGCAGCTTTAGATACTCCACAAAGTTATTTTGATGATGTGATTAAAGAATATAAAGAAAGACGCGATACCCTTATTTCAGAATTACAAAAAATTGATGGAATAAAAGTCGCTACTCCAAAAGGTGCATTTTACTGTATTGCACAACTTCCAGTTAAAAATGCCGATAATTTTGCTCAGTGGCTTTTAGATTCATATGACAACAACAAAGAGACTGTCATGGT
>CAMDSN010000128.1 GCA_945907225.1 Flavobacterium psychrophilum
AATTTCTCGAATCCCAGACCACATCAAAGTTGACAATGGGTAATAAATCATTGGTTTGTCGTAAATAGGCATCAACTGCTTGCTTACGGCAAGAGTTAATGGGTGCAATCTTGTTCCTGAACCCCCGGCTAAAATGATTCCTTTCATAAACTAATTTTTTAATTTTGCCATTTGATGTTTATAGTAGGATTTAAAATACCCAACTAGAATAAATATGAAAATTAAAAATAATGGTAATATAAATTTCATTTTTCCATTAACGTCTTGAGTATTTTTAATGTTTAATGTAGCGCTATTGTCTTTTACAATTTTGTCGAAATTCACTAACTCAATTCGATGCGAGCCTTGTTCTATTACCAAAGCATCTTTGGTTTTAATAATGTCGTTAAGTTGTGTGTTTTCGTTATAATAAACCAACTTGTCGCTTTTTTGAGAACCATTTGCGGTAGAAGAAAAAGTATTTAATAACCCATTAATTTGTGAAATAATCGAATCGTTTTCAACCATTTTTACTTTCAAATTGTTTAAAGATTCTTTCTGAATTATTTTGAAATAATCAGAGTTATTAAGGAAATTTAAAATTGGGGCTACAGTTTTTCCATTTGAAGTTTGTTTGTCTGTAGTAAAAGAAATTAAATGATTCGAATAGTTTTTACTGGTCAAGTTTTCGTTAACTGTTTTTTTAATGTCGCCGTCTTCCGCCAATAATTTTACAAATTCGAAATTTTTATCACTGTTGTTAATGAATTTATAAACATCTGTAATTGGCATGATTGCTATTTTCTTAAGCTTCTTTGGTTCTTTTAATCCAACTACTTCTTTAAGGAAAACCGTGTCGTTGTCATTTATTTTTGAACTTATCAAATCAATTTTGGCGTATAAATAATCTACTGAGCCAAAGTTTGGACTTACAATGATTTCATTGTCATATACTTTAGTTGTTTTGTCAAGATAGAATCCTAATCCTGCTCCAATTATAAATAATATTCCTACCCAAAGAATATTTCTTCTAAAGAATAAAAACCCTCTGAAAATTGCAGTAGAGATATTTTCAAAAAAACCTCCAATCTTCTTTGAAATCTCTGACAAATCAATGTCTTGGTTATCTGTGTTTTTTGGTGTAGTGCTCATAATTGTTATTTAACGTTAAAAATTTGTTCTAATATTTTAATGGTAATCAAATAAGTCGGTTTTACCCCTGTTGTTCCCAATCCTCCTGAAGCCAAAGTACTTCCTGTTTCTAATGGATTATCAGAAGCATAATAAGCGTACCTGACTTTAACATCCTGCGGAATACTTTTTCTTATTTTTGAGGCCGATTGGATGGCTTTTTGATAATGCGCTCCTTCCATTTCGAGTCCGATAACTTCCCATGTTGATTCGTGAAAAAACTTTAGTAAATCTTTATTTTGAAGCGATGTTCCCAAAACAGTAACCATCGGTCCTGAAAAAACGGATATTCCTTTTCCAACAAACATTTCGGCTGTTAGTTCATTTTCAAAAGGATAATTATCAGCAGTTCCTTCATTGATGTGTGCGGATGGAATCATAATGTCTCCTTTTCCGCCTTCCAAAATTCCGGCTTTCCCCATTATAGAAACCGACTCAACGTCTAGAAAAATTCTATTTTTCCCTTCTTTGTAGGGTTTTAACAATTCGTCTATGGTTTCAAATGCCTGTTCGCCAAAAGCATAATCCATTACAATAAGAACTGGGGCTTCTTTATCAAATTTGGTTTTAGGGAAGCTTGATTTAGACCAATCAATTTTAGAAGTATCAAATAGCTGAACATCAATGTTTGTTCCCGAAATAACGTCTGGAAGCGAAATCATTCCTTGTTTTAACGCTACATCTTCTACTTTTTTACGCAGCTCTTTAGCTCCCGATTTACTCAGCTCTTCATAAATAAAGAATTCTGATTTGTCTTTGAATTTTGACTTTAAAACATTAGTTGCAAAAATCGAATTCATAACACTGTGCATGTTCGCACTAATAATATGTATTGGTCGATCCATAAGGTTATTAGCCCTCAATACTTCTTTAATGTTGTCAGCCCAAATCTCTCCGTGAATGTGATGTCCCAAACGTTCTCTAAGAATCGGACTGAAGGTTATTGTTCTTTTATTGCTATTAAAAACCTCATCGATAGCCAATTTTCCTAACCAATAGATTAAGTGTAAAAAGCGATCTGGTTTTTCTTTGGTTCCAAAACCATCATAAATGGCCAAAACTTCTGAAAAACTTCTGCCTAAAACATTGGCGGCATGAGAAATCGCAATTTCTTTTTCTTTCTGCGACATTTTTTTATTTTGCAAAACAGCTTCTTCTAATTTTTCCCAATCTCTTGTTAATTCACGCTCTATTTCGTCTAAAACAACTTTATCTTTTATTTTATGCGATTCGATAAAAATAAAGGTGAGATGGGTAAGAATATCATAAATGTCTGAACGTCCGCGTGTGATTTCCACATTCATTTGCTCATCATCAATACGGTAACAATTTCTTCTTCGTTTGGGTGGAATAATTGCCTGAAAATGCGATTTGGAGTACCCCTCGTCTGAAGTTAAATTTATAAACCTACACTCTTCAATACCTAGAGGAAGGCGCTCTATAACATATAATAGTCCATTTAATTCTACTTTTTCTTCGGCAATGCTTCCATATATTTCTGGACGTAACGAAAGGAGAGCTTCTCTTAGTGTGTCTCCCGAAACACCCATTGGTTTGTAAAACCCTCTGTTAAACAAATGCCTCATAGTAATATACAATCGTTCAATTGCCGCCGATGACTCTTGTGCTCTAGAACGCGAAATATTTTTTTCTCCCTTCACTTGTTTGTTATTGTACACTACAAATATATGTTTTTTGTAGTTTAGTTGGTTAGAATGAGGTTTATTGCGGGCATCATAACCGTATTAAACCAAGGTTTGTCATTCTTGTCTGTGGTGAATATTTTGCCTCTTCTCCATTTACCTTCAGAATAATTAAAAGAGTTCTCAACTTTTGAATAATTTACAATCAGTGACGGGGCATAATATTCCTTTTTAATCTTTTTTTTAGTCAGATAAGTGGTATATTCAAAAACATATTTATTTTCCTCAATAATCATCCATTCCAAGCCAATTACAATTCCTGTTTTTGGAAATCTAAGATTATATTTAGAAATATCGATTTCATTTTTACGCATGCCTTTCTTAACGGTTACAATCAAATCCTCATCTAGTAAATCGATTGTTGGAATGGAATTATTGAATTGAAATATTCTGATTTTTAACTTTGCCCCTTTCTTTTCACTGTCTGAAAAAAAAACTATTTTCTTTAAATAAGGTGTTGCTTTATAAATCGAATCGTATTCAAATAACTTACCATAAACCCATGGTTTATCTCCCGAAAGCTGCTTATGACGAATCTTTTCTGCGCCGCCAATTTCAATCTCTTTATCCTGTTTTCTTTTTGTGATTGTTACCTCATCCAATTTGTAAATGGCTTCTTTTAAAATTACTTTTTCATTATCCTGTATTGAGGTTTTTTTGATCTCAAAGCCTACGGAAGAAAAGACAAGTGTTTTTTCGGAATCGGTATTGATTTTGAAAATGCCTTTTTCATCAGAAGTAGTTCCTATATTTTCATCTTGGACCCAAATGTTTACATAAGGAATCGGTTCGTTTTTCTCATTTACAAGAGTTCCGCTAATTTGAGCTGAAAGAGAAAAGGTATAAAATATAAATAGTAGTGTTCTCATCTATTTAGTTGGTTAAAATTAGGTTTATTGCGGGTTCATATACCTTCATTTTATCTGATGGGTTGGCAATATCCTGTTTGGTTTGTTTGTTCCATTTTCCACCTGAAAAAGTGTAGATAAAATCCCTTTCAACATAATTGTAAAGCACGTAAGGGAAATACATTTTCTGAATTGCAGTTGCTTTGGTATTCAAATCGACAACTTCCTTTTCCAATTTGTTTCTTTCGATGATCAGCTTCTCAAAGCCCACGAAGATTCCTGTTTTTGGTATTTTTAAATTAAAATCCACCACATTAAAAAAGGTCTTTTTGACCCCTTTTTTTACCGAAACTAAAAAGTCCTTGTTTAGCATTTCCTCTCCCGGAGAACCATCTGCATTAACCGAATAAAAATGGATTTTAAAACTAGAGGTTTCAAGCTGGCAATCTGTAAAGAAGTTGACTTGTTTTATGTATCTTGTTCTTTTGTATTTAGCCAAATAAGGAAAAAACTTAAGGTCGATACGGGGTCCGTTTTCAAAAGCTTGATAGCTAGCAATTTTTACGTTTCCGATTTCTATTTCTTTGGTTTCAAAACGTTTCGCAATAATAATTTCATTCAGTTCAAAAGCACTTATTTTCAATATAACGCTTTCTGCTTCCGATGCTTTTACTGTCTTTTTTTCATACCCTAAAACCGAAAAAATAAGGTTTTTATTGGGTTGACAATTAATCGTGAATTCGCCGTTTTCTTCAGAAGTAGTGCTGTTGTTTTCATTTTCAACACAAATGTTTACATACGGAATAGGCTTCCCGGATTCATCAACTACAATTCCTTTGTCCTGTGCCATAACGGTAACAGAAATTAAAAGCAACAATACTAACAGTCTATTTTCTTTCATCTATTCTCTATTCTCTCTTTAACAAATCTGCTATTTTTCTGTCGTTACTCAATCTCGGAATTTTGTTTTGCCCGCCTAATTTACCTATTGATTTCATGTATTCCTGAAAACCATTTTTTGAAACTTTTGAAATAACCAATGTTTTTAAAACTTTCCCAACAATTAAATCATCGTAATAGCTGTTTTGTTTACGCATTTCGTTATCGATTTTCAAAGCAAATGCTGAAAGATTTTCGGGTTCGTTTTCAAACTCTATAAACCATTCGTGATAAGGTAATCCTGAAGTTGGAGCAATTTGAGGCGCCACAGTAAACTCGTTTACACGAATGTTGGAATTTTCCATAGCTTCTTTCAAAGCGCATTCGACTTCTTTGCCAATAAC
>CAMDSN010000129.1 GCA_945907225.1 Flavobacterium psychrophilum
ATTAATCTTTTTCTAACTTTCCTACCACACTAGTAGCTATAGCATTACCTAAAACATTTGTTGCACTTCTAAACATATCGCAAAAATGATCAATTGGAAGTATTAAAGCGATGCCTTCAATTGGAATTTTAAACATACCACAGGTAGCGGCTACCACAACTAAACTTGCTCGTGGAACACCTGCAATCCCTTTACTAGTTAGCATTAAAACCAAAAGCATTGTCATTTGCGTACCAAAATCAAGAGGCACACCATAGGCCTGTGCTATAAAAATGCTAGCAAATGTCATATACATCATACTACCATCCAAATTAAAGGAATAGCCCAAGGGCAACATGAAAGAAACTATTTTATTTTTCACACCAAATCGCTCTAATTCTTCAGTTAATTTTGGAAAAACTGCCTCTGAACTCGTCGTGCCAAAAGCAATAATTAGCGGGCTTACGATATGCTTTAACAAAGTCGTCATTCGTCCCTTTAGGAACAAATATCCTAGCACCAAAAGTACGAGCCATAACGAAGAAATACCCACCATAAATGAGCCAAAAAACTTTGCATAAGTAAGTAGCAATTCATTTACGTCTCGAATTGCAAAGACACCTGCAATTGCACCAAAAACGCCCAGCGGGGCAAATTTCATGACATAATTCACCATTTTTAAAACAATATGCGAAGTTTTGTCTAAAGCGTTTACTACCGGTTTTGCATGATCTCCAATTGAAGCAGCCGCCAATCCGAAAAAAATAGAAAAGATTACAATTTGTAAAATTTCATTAGTTGCCATCGCTTCAACAATACTCTTTGGAATAATGTGTTCTATAAAATTTTGAGCTGAAAAATTATTGGCTTTATCAGCAACCTCAGTGGCTGAAGACATATCCTGTTTGCCAAGATCCAATCCCAAACCAGGTTGTAGGGTATTTACCCAAAACATTCCTATTAAAAGCGAAATAAAAGAAGCAGAAAAGAACCAAATCATTGCCTTACCTCCTATTCTTCCGACAGTTTTAATATCGCCCAATTTTGCTATACCAACCACAAGTGTCGTGAAAACTAATGGCGAAATAATCATTTGAACCAATCTAATAAATACGGTAGCTAACATTTTGATATACCCGCTAAAATCTTTAGCAACTGTTTCATTATAATTTGAGTGAACAAATATTCCCAATGCAGCACCCAACAACATAGCAATTAATATTTGCACCGTTAGATTAGAAAAAAATAATTTCTTTTGATTTGAAGATTCGTTCATCGTTTATTGGTATATTTTGTTGCGTAAATAAAAATCAGTAATTACAATTGCAGCCATTGCTTCTACAATAGGAACCGCCCTGGGCAAAACGCAAGGGTCATGTCTTCCTTTCCCTTGTTGTTCTAAAATTATATTCTCATTAGACAAGGCTTCTTGTTTACGAATTAAAGTGGCAACTGGCTTAAAGGCCACTCTAAAATAAATATCCATTCCGTTAGAAATTCCACCTTGAATGCCTCCTGAAAAATTTGTTTTGGTTGTTCCATCAATATTATAAAGATCATTGTGTTCACTGCCTTTCATTTCGGCACCACAAAAACCACTACCAAACTCAAATCCTTTTACAGCGTTAATGGATAGCATTGCTTTTCCTAATTCGGCATGAAGTTTATCAAAAACTGGTTCGCCTATCCCAACAGGAACATTTTGGATCACACAAGTAATAGTTCCACCAATAGTATCACCTTCTTTACGAATTTCTTTGATGTATTTTTCCATTTTTTCAGCTGTGAGTAAATCTGGACAGCGAACAGCATTCGTTTCTATTAATGAAAAATCAAGCTCTTGATAAGGTTTGTTAATAAAAATAGCGCCTACTGAAGATACAAATGCAGTAATTTTTATGGTAGGAATAATTTGTTTCGCAATTGAACCAGCAAAAACCCTACACGATGTCTCGCGAGCCGAACTCCTTCCCCCTCCGCGATAATCACGTATGCCATATTTTTTTTCATAAACATAATCGGCATGACTTGGACGATAGCTATCTTTGACATGATCGTAATCATCAGATTTTTGATTGGTATTTGGAATAACAAATCCTATAGGAGTACCTGTAGTTTTTCCTTCAAAAACTCCAGATAAAATTTTAACTTCATCTTCTTCTTTTCTTTGTGTAACAATAGAGGACTGCCCTGGTTTTCTTCGTTGCATTTCATTATAAATGGCTTCAAAATTGAGTTCAATTCCAGCAGGACAACCATCAATTATTCCACCCAAAGCCTCACCATGAGATTCGCCAAAAGTTGTTACTTTAAAAAGAGTTCCATAGCTATTTCCTGCCATTAGTTATATGTTTTTAAAATTGTAATAGATACTTTTTTGTGACTAGAATAACAAATATAACGTTAAGTTTGAAAGGACGAAAATAAATAGCTAAAAGTTAATAAAGCTATCGTTTATTTTGAATTTCTATGGCTTTGTGATACAGTTCTTCATACAATGGAAGAATGTTTTTGATGTCAAATTGTTTTGCAATTTCCAAGGCGCTTTTTCTAAATTTAGCCAAAGTTACATCGTCATCAAGTATTTTTAAAGCATTCTCAGCCATACTATCAACATCGCCAACATTGCTAAGATATCCGGAAATTCCATCAAAGTTTACTTCGGACAAACCACCCGAATTACTGGATATTACAGGCACGCTCCAGGCCATTGCTTCTAAAGCGGCCAAACCAAAACTCTCCGTTTCTGAAGGCAATAAAAATAAATCTGAATAGGATAAAATCTGATCTATTTCATTACTGTTACCGAAAAAAATAACTTTATTTTCAATATCAAGTTCTCTACACAAATTTTCCGCTTCGGTTTTTTCAGGACCATCACCTACCATCATTA
The DNA here is from genome assembly GCA_945907225.1 of Flavobacterium psychrophilum. Classification (GTDB taxonomy): domain Bacteria; phylum Bacteroidota; class Bacteroidia; order Flavobacteriales; family Flavobacteriaceae; genus Flavobacterium; species Flavobacterium psychrophilum_Q. The sequence goes on from CAMDSN010000129.1 coordinate 2,873, forward strand.
ATTTTGCAGGTATTTCTCTCTGAATTTTATAAAATATTTTTATGACATCTGAAATTCTTTTTACTTTCCTAAAATTGCTTATATGTGTGATTATTCGTTCCTCTTTAGTGGCCATAACTGAACGATGACAAGAAATTTGATTTTCATTTCTAATTTTATCTAACTCGACAAAATTCGGAATTACATGAATATCTTTTTTAATATTAAACAATTTATAGGTATCCTCTTTTAAACTATTTGAAACAGAAGTAACAATATCAGATTTATTAATACTAAAACTTACAGCCGTTTTATAAAAGGGATGATTTCCAACCAATGTAATATCTGTTCCATGAAGAGTAGTTACCATTGGGATTGTAATGCCTTCATCTTTTAACATTTGCTTAGCCATATATCCAGCATAAGCATGAGGAATCGCATAATGCACATGAAGTAACTCTATCTTATGTAATTTGACCATATCTACCAATTTGCTCGATAAAGCCAATTCGTATGGCTGATAATGGAATAAGGGATACTCGGGAACATTAACCTCATGATAAAACACTTTGGAATTTAAAAGTGCTAATCGAACAGGTTGCCTGTATGTAATAAAATGAATTTCATGTCCGCGATGCGCAAGCTCTAAACCCAGCTCAGTAGCAACAACTCCACTACCACCGAAGGTAGGATAGCACACAATTGCAATTTTCATATGTTATTTTTAGTGTTACGAATTTAAGCAAAATGGATTGTCTTTGAGTAAGTTTTTATTAAAAATGATTTTGCAAATGAATTTGTTATTTTAATAGAGGAAGACAAAACTCAATCTACTAATTCTAAACGAATTTATCATGACTTTTTAAAAAACATTTTAGCAGTAGTTACAAGTCTCTTTATTGGAGGGACGGTAAATATTTCTATCATATTTTTGGCATAATGAATATTTTTATGCTTCCTTCTCCAGTTTGGTTTACCATTGTTGACTTAGGATTTGCCAATATTCCGAGGCATATTTAGGTGAAAATATTGTTTTAAGAAAGAGCAATTAATAAATTATAACAATCCGTTATATTTTCTAATGAACCACTCGGCAGCCAGAGAAATAGCAATCAAAACCAACAGCCAAACCCAATCAATTAAAGGCGATTTTTTTAAAATGGTTTTCTGAATCGCTTTATAACTTTCATCAGCAATTAATTTTTTTACCAATAAATCTGACTGGTTAAAAAGAAATGCTTTTCCTTTAGTTTGTTGCGCGAGTTGGTTTAACTTATTCCAATCTGGGTTCACAAATTGCTTTTCAATATCAAAATCTAATACTTCAAAATTACTAGTGTATGATGCGTTTGAATTTAGTTCTTTTACAGTAAAAACATAATTTCCGGCTACTAAACCATCCAGATTTACCTGAAAAGAGTTGGTTGCTTTAAGAAGATCAAAGTTTTTAGTTTGTTTGGTTTTTATATTCGTTACCGCTATCGTTAAACGTGCTTTCTCATCGAGTTCATAATTTTTATTGAAATACTGTGCTGTAATTTCAATTGCATCACCTGAATTATAAAAACGTTCATGACTAACTACAAGAGATTTTCGAGAGTTGTTTGTACTAAGATATTGGATTGTTTTATCTAAAAACACATCAAATTCTGTGAAATTCTTGTGTTCAACAAAGTAATCAGCTCTCCACTTCCATATATTTTCACCAAACAAATACGCATTTCTCTTACCTTGATTTTCTACAAAACTCAATAATGATTGGTTGGTTTCGATATTTCTTATTGAAGATGATAAAACGTTATTCACGTTTCCAGTAGCCTTAATTGTCCCAAATGAGTTTTCCAATGGCGGGAATTTTTCAAAACCAATATTATCCATTGCAAAGAGATTAAACTGAGTATCAAACATAGCTAAATAATCTTCACTACTCCCACTCATTTTGAAAGTAAAATTGTCCTGATTTTGATTCAAAAAATTAAAATCGGTATCATTTCCAGTTATGATCCATGTGTTAATTTTTGCATTCTTATTTTGATCAAATACAGCTTTAAATTCAACTGTAGGCTGGTATAAAATCAAAACATTGTAATCAGTTAACTGACTAGCTTGATTAGGTTTAA
>CAMDSN010000130.1 GCA_945907225.1 Flavobacterium psychrophilum
GTATTCGGATTTAATCCTGTAGCCGTATAGCTTTTAGTCGTAACGGTGCTCCATAGTAACGATGGAGATGAAAATGGAGAAACAGACACTTCCCAAGAAACTGAAGATCCCAAATCATCCCAAATTACAACAATTGAATTGGAAGAAACAGTGGTTGGCGTAATGCCAACAACCGTATTTGGGCAGCTACTTACACAATCTAAGCTGAGGCAAGTTGAAGTGTTTACATTTTCCAAAATATACTCAGCTGGTTGAGGTCCAAGTCCATTATATAATCCAATCCCTACTCCTGAAATTAAATGGCAATAGCTCATAATAGTGCCTTTTTCAACTGTAGATGGAATGGGTCCGACTGGGCAGTTGCCTTCGGCATATCCGGCTTGTGTACCACAGCCATCTATTGCTGTATTATCTCCGTTCCACACACAGGAATGTGTGTGCCTTGAACCAAGTAAATGACCAAGCTCGTGTGAAATTACTTGTATGGTCCAGGAATAAGTAGGTACGGTTTGAAAATTAATATTTACATCTGAATAGCTATAATTTAATTCCGTACACAACCCGTCAATAGTTACAGCAACGCCACCTAACCCCCCTGGGTCTATTCCAACTAATTGCCCTAAGTCTCCGTCAAAAATTGGAGTATTTTGATTAAAAGCACTCAAGTAGGCGCCCGAATCAGTTCCAATTCCTTCATAAGGGTCTTGTTCAGACCAAATAAAAATTGATTTTAGCCCAATTGAAATTCCGTCATTACTATATAAAGTTTGTATGTTGTTAAATACAGATGTCATCCAATTTGTGGTTGTTGAAATGCTACTTTCGTTTTGAATAAACAAATCGTTATCTACTTCAAAATAAATAGAAACACATCTGTCACCGCTATTAACTGCCCTTATTTTTTCAGTTCTTCGCTTGGCCTCGCCTTCTTTAGTGGAGCAATCAAAATCATTTAAAATATTCAAGTTAAGGTCAGAGTAAATAATATAATCTGTTTGATTTCCCTTTTTATCTAATTTCCCAATAACTAAATTACCATAGGTAGCACTAGAAATGATACCATTTAACTCCCCGTTAAAAAAATTAAAAGTAGCTATTGAGTTAGGATCCGTTTTTATTATCCCTCTGTAATAAGCCCCTTTTTGATATATGATGTTTTTTCCTTCATTGGAATCAACATGAAATCCTTCTAAAAGAGGATTCACTTCATATAATAACAAGCTTATATTTTGATTTTGATACGGAATATTCAGCTCAATTGTTTTATGTTTACGGGTAAGGATCTGATTTACTCCCTGTAAATTAATTGCGGCCAAAGTGGCGTCTTTAACAATTGAATTAACCGTGTTTTCATCCGTGTTTTTTGTTTCAAACAATACCGATATAGTTTTAAAAACAGCTTGGGTTGAAAGTAATTCAGAGACATTCTGTGCCACTTTTTTTTGACCAAAAAAAGGTAAGCTTAAAAATAACAGCCCTATAAATATAAGTTTTTTCATAAGTAAGCCTTTCTAAAACGAATGTAAATTTATAGAAATTTGATATAACATAAAGCACAGTCTTGTAACTTTAAGATTTGTTGAATTAAAAATGATAAAAAGCATCTGTAATATGTTCTACCTCAAATTTGTTCTCATTATTAAATATTGCAATAATATCAAATCGAATGTCTCCATCTAAATCGTTAGAAATTATATAAGCATCTACAGCTTTCACGAGCAATTGGATCTTTTTTGGTGTTACAAAATCCTGTGGCAATCCAAAATCCAAACTTGAACGTGTTTTGACTTCAACAACCACAATTAAATTATCTTTTTGAGCAATAATATCAATCTCTGCTTTTTGAAATACAAAGTTTGTTTCTACTATTTTATAGCCATTCTCTTTTAAAAAAGCAACAGCCAATTCCTCTCCTAATTTACCTAATTTATTATGTTCCGCCATTTTATTACTTGTGTTTAAATGAAGCGTATAGAAATTAACAAAAAGTCACGATGCTTTTAGATGCATTAACTTCAATGGAAATCTGCCTCCCAAGAATAAGTGCTCTATTATCGCTCATGTGCCCAGCCGGAAAATTATAAATAACAGGAATATCTAGGGCTTTAACAAATTCATCTATTATTTCTAACGCATTTTTCCCCCAAGGGATTTCATTATCTTTCATTTCAGTCATTCCGCCCACAACAATGCCTTTTAAATTATGGAGACAGCCATTTCGCTTCAAATTCATCATCATGCGATCAATATGGTACAAATACTCATCTAAATCTTCTAAAAACAATATTTTGTTTTCACAATCAACAGCAGAGTCGGACCCCAATAAACTGTAAATTATTGAAAGATTTCCGCCAACCAATTCCCCAGTTGCTTTACCATTATGATTCATAGAATCGGCTTCTAAAACATAATGTAGTTTATTTCCAAATAAAGCATCTCTCAAGGTTTTTATGGCCTCATCTGAAGCTTTGGGTATAGATATTGGCATTGTAGCATGAATTGATTCTATTCCCAATTGATTTAGGTGACTATGCAAAACCGTGATATCACTGAATCCAATTAACCACTTTGGGCATTTCAAGAATGAAGTAAAATTGATATGATCAATTATCTTAACGGTTCCATATCCTCCGCGAATACACCAAATTGCTTTTATTTTTGGATTATCTAATTGCTCTTGTAAATCGGCAGCTCGTTGGGCATCAGTACCAGCCAATTGATGATATTCTAACCCAATTGTTTTGCCCAGTATGTAATTTAATCCCCATAGTTCCAATAAATCAATAGTTGGTTTTAAATTATCGTCAATGTTTTTTCGTGCTGTAGAAACTATAGCAATAGTGTCGCCTTTTTGCAGATAGGGTGGAGTTATCATTGTTTTTTGGTTATAGAGGAATGACGTTTTGAAATTAAAGATTTTTACTTATTTCCAAAATTAACTGACTCAAAAGTAAACAAATCCCTATATTAATTAATCTATTCATGGCTAAAAAATACTTATTTTTGCATTCCCTATGTAACAATTTAAGTTGCTAAAATATTATTACAATGACAGATAATCCAAAGCGATATACCATAACTGCTGCTTTGCCCTATACAAATGGACCCATTCATATTGGCCATTTAGCAGGCGTTTATATCCCATCCGATATTTATGCGCGCTATTTAAGATTACAAGGGAAAGATGTAGCGTTTATTTGTGGTAGTGACGAACATGGTGTGGCTATTTCCATGAAGGCAAAAAAAGAAGGTATTTCACCCCAAGAAGTTATAGATAAATATGATGGAATAATCCGAAAGTCTTTTATTGATTTTGGTATTTCATTTGACAACTATTCTCGTACCTCATCTCAAATTCATCACGAAACTGCACAAGCATTTTTTAAAAAATTACATGACAATGGTGATTTCATTGAACAGGAAACCCAGCAACTTTATGATGAAAAGGCAAATCAATTTTTAGCCGATAGATTTGTTGTAGGAACCTGTCCAAAATGTCAAAACCCGGAAGCTTATGGCGACCAATGTGAAAGCTGTGGATCAACATGGAATGCTACCGATTTAATAAACCCAAAGTCAACAATTACTGGAGATGCACCCATTCTAAAATCAACAAAACATTGGTTTTTACCATTAGAAAGGTATCAAGATTTTTTAACAAAATGGATATTAGTAGACCACGCTAAAGACTGGAAAATAAATGTAATAGGCCAAGTGAAATCTTGGTTGGACGATGGATTAAAACCAAGGGCAGTAACTCGAGATTTAGATTGGGGAATAGACGTTCCAGTTAAAGGGGCCGAAGGGAAAAAACTATATGTTTGGTTTGATGCGCCCATAGGCTATATTTCTGCAACTAAAGAGTGGGCTAATAGAACCGGAAAAAACTGGGAAGACTATTGGAAGAAAGAAGATACTAAGCTCGTTCATTTCATTGGAAAAGATAATATTGTTTTTCATTGTATTATTTTCCCAGCTATGTTAAAAGCAGAAGGAAGCTATATTTTACCCGAAAATGTTCCAGCAAATGAATTTCTCAATTTAGAAGGAAATAAATTATCTACCTCGAAAAATTGGGCGGTTTGGCTACATGAATATTTACTAGATTTCCCAGATAAGCAAGATGTGCTTCGATATACTTTAACAGCAAATGCCCCCGAGACAAAAGATAACGATTTTACTTGGAAAGATTTTCAGGCGAGGAATAACAATGAATTGGCTGCCGTTTTTGGAAATTTTATTAATAGAGTTGTGGTTTTGACAAATAAATACTACGACGGAGTTGTCCCAACCCCGAACGAATTTAATGCAGTAGATTTACAAACATTATCAGAACTTAAAGCATTTCCAGCGGTGATATCAAGTTCAATTGAAAGGTATCGTTTCCGGGAAGCTCAAGTTGAGTTAATGAATGTAGCACGTTTAGGTAATAAATATTTGGCAGATGAAGAACCTTGGAAAGTGATAAAAAACAATCCAGAACGAGTGAAAACACAAATGTATGTTGCGTTACAAATTACTAGTGCACTAAGTTCATTATGCGAACCCTTTTTACCTTTTACCGCTTCTAAACTAGGCGAAATTTTAAAAACAGGTTTGAAGAATTTAAGTTGGGAAGACGTTTCAACCCGAAGTGATTTACTCCCTGCGGGACATCAAATTGGCTCAGCCGAAATTTTATTTGCCCAAATAGAAGATGGGGAGATCCAAAAACAAATAGAAAAATTAAAAGCAACTAAGTCAGCAAATGCTATGGAGAATAAAATAATAGACCCTCAAAAACCTACCTCAACCTTTGAAGATTTTTCAAAATTAGATATGCGCGTGGGGACTATTCTGGAAGCCGAAAAAATGCCCAAAGCCAACAAACTTTTAGTGTTGAAGGTAGATACCGGAATTGATGTTAGAACAATAGTTTCTGGTATTGCAGAGCATTTTTCACCCGAAGAAGTAGTTGGAAAACGGGT
>CAMDSN010000131.1 GCA_945907225.1 Flavobacterium psychrophilum
TCAGATAACGAATAACCAGAATTAGTAATGACAATTTCACCCAACAAAAAAGTTTATTTTGCTTCCGATCAACACTTCGGTTCGCCAAATTTTGAAGCTAGCTTAATCCGTGAGAAAAAGTTTGTTTCTTGGCTAGATGAGGTGAAAAATGATGCCGAATGTATTTTCCTTTTGGGAGATTTATTTGATTTTTGGTTTGAATACAAAACAGTAGTTCCTAGAGGATTTATTCGTGTGTTGGGAAAGCTAACTGAAATAAGAGATAGTGGTGTTCCGATATTTTTTTTTGTAGGGAATCACGATTTATGGATGACTGATTATTTTGAGAAAGAATTAAACATCCCTGTTTTTAGAGATAACCAAGAATACGAATTTAACGGTAAGACATTCCTAATTGGACATGGTGACGGAAAAGGGCCAGGTGACAATGGCTATAAAAGGATGAAAAAGGTTTTTGTGCATCCACTATCAAAATGGATATTTCGCTGGCTTCACCCTGATATTGGTGTAAGAATAGCACAATATCTTTCATTAAAAAATAAACTAATTTCTGGAGAAGCTGATGTAAAGTTTCTTGGCGAAGACAAAGAATGGCTTGTTCAATATTCAAAACGCAAACTCGAAACCAAACACTATAATTATCTAATTTTTGGACACCGTCATTTACCAATGGTAATTACGGTTGGTGAAAATGCTCAATATGTAAACCTTGGCGATTGGATAGACTATTTTACTTATGGGGTTTTTGATGGCACCTCCTTTGAGTTGAAAGCGTATTAATTTTCTAATCCTTTTTATTTTTGTCATTTCGAAATGGAATGCAATGAAAAATTACCTATTCTTAAACTACCAACCTAAATAGTGTTATGTGATTTCTCCTTCGTCGAAATGACAAAATATATAATATTCACCTCGAAAAATCATCAAAATGGTCATTTAAAAACTCATATGCAGGATTAAACTCTCTAATCAGGTTAAGTTTCTTTTCTCTTCTCCATTTTTTCAATTCTTTTTCTCTAGCAATTGCTTCTTGCACCCAAGTGAATTTTTGATAATACACTAAAAACTCCAAATTGTATTTTGAAGCAAATGTTTTGTTTCCTAATACAATATTTTCTTTGTGTTGGCTTAATCTCAACTTCAAATTATTCGTCATTCCGATATAAAATGTAGATCGATAGACGTTGGTAATGATGTAAACATAATAGGTATGAAAACCTTCTTGAGAGTTAAACATAATTTTGTTATAATAATGTATCCTGAATAGTGTTATGTGATTTCTCCTTCGTCGAAATGACAAAAATACCGCCTTGTCATTTCGAAATGGAATGAGAAACAACAAAAAAGCTTTACCTCAAATCTTTTAATCGTAATTGCAGGGTTACATTTCCTTTAAATTCATTTTCGCTAATACAATAAAGGGCATCAAATGATGATTTATTTTTAATTTCATCAAGTTTATTCACCATGCTAAAGCCAATTGCCTGAATTTTTTTGGAATTACCTTGATTTAAAAATAACTTTATGTGCGTTTTATCGTGTCCAATTTTTTCTCCAAAACCTGTATTTTCTATATTTTTCGTTAAAAATACCGGAGACATATTTTCAGGGCCAAAGGGTTCAAACTGTTTTAATATCCGTATAAATTTTTCATTGATAGTTGTAAAATTTATTTCGGCATCAATTTGGATCTCTGGTGTTTGAGATCCAGGTTGAATAGTTTCTGCTACTACTTTTTCAAAAGCGTCTTTAAAGTTTTGGTAATTTTCTGGTTTTAAAGTCATTCCTGCAGCAAATTTATGACCTCCAAATTGTTCTAGGTAAGCCGACGAGGCGTCAATTGCTTTATAAATATCAAAATCCCCAACTGAACGTGCTGAGGCGGCAAGTTTATCGTCACTTTTGGTAAATACAATTGTAGGGCGATAATAAGTTTCAATTAAGCGTGATGCCACAATTCCTATAACTCCTTTGTGCCATTTTTCATTATAAACAACAGTTGAGTAACGTTCTTTCTCATTGCTTTGTTCAATTTGTGCCAGTGCTTCAGCAGTTATAAGTTTATCAATAGCTTTTCTTTCTGTGTTGTGATTTTCAATTTCGGAGGCAAATTGTTCGGCTTGTTCTAAATTATATTCCGTTAATAAGGATACGGCTGCATTTCCATGCTTAATTCTACCCGCAGCATTTATTCTTGGGGCTATTACAAAAACAACATCTGTAATGGTGATTACTTTTTTATTTGCACTTTGAATAAGCGCTTTTATTCCAGGTCGTGGATTTGAAATAATAATTTCTAGGCCGAACTTAGCTAGTATTCTATTTTCCCCATTTACAGGAACTATATCAGCTGCAATTGCAATAGAAACCAAATCGAGATATTTTGTTATGTCATTTATAGTTCCTCCTCTTGTTATTGTAAGGGCATGTATTAATTTAAATCCTATTCCACATCCACACAATTCGTCATAAGGATAAAAACAGTCTTCTCGCTTAGGATCTAAAACCGCAATCGCATTTGGCAACTCCGTCCCAGGGCGATGGTGATCACAAATGATAAAATCAATGTTTTTTTCAATGGCATAATTCACATGATCAATAGACTTTATCCCGCAATCTAATGCTATAATTAGGCTTATTCCGTTATCTTCAGCAAAGTCAATCCCTTTGAACGAAATTCCATACCCTTCATTGTATCGGTCTGGTATGTATGTAGCAACATTTGGGTAGGTACTTCTCAAATAAGACGAAACCAATGAAACCGCTGTTGTACCATCTACATCATAATCACCGTAAACTAAAATAGACTCATTATTTTTAATTGCATTCTCAATTCGAGCCACTGCTTTATCCATATCCTTCATTAGAAATGGATCGTGAAGTTCATCCAAGCTGGGTCTAAAAAAATGTCTTGCCTGCTCGTAGGTTTCAACACCTCTGTGGATTAAAAGGGATGCAATTATTTCATCAACATTTAGTTGGGTTGCTAAAACTTTAATCTTTTGATTATCGGGTTTTGTTTTTAAGGTCCAGCGCATATTAATGAGAATTTGGGATTTACGAGTTTTTTTTGTTAGGTAAAAATATAAAAACAACTCCAAGCTCTGTTATAGTTTTTGTGTATATTTTAAATAAAAAAGCTACCCGTTGGGTGTAATTATTTTTTATGGCTAATTTATAAAAGATTGTCACATTGAGCTTGTCGAAATGCACCCTTTTTTTGTCTTCGACAAGCTCAGACTGACATTTTTGTTCTTATTTGAATTTATATTACCATCCAAAAATTATTAATAAAGTATTTTGATTAATAACACCCAACGGGTTAAAAAAAGCTATTTAAATTCACTATTTTTGAACTAATATAATTTATTAGAATGAAAATTCAAGGTCAAATTGTTGACATTCTCAACCGAACTATTTATGCCGGAGAAATTACAGTAGAGAATGGTAAAATTGCCTCAATTTTGCCAAAGGAACACAACAGTAAAAACTTTATTCTTCCTGGCTTTGTAGACGCACACATTCATATTGAAAGTTCAATGATAGTTCCCTCTGAATTTGCTAAGTTGGCAGTGCTACATGGAACTGTTGGCACCCTATCTGATCCGCACGAAATTGCCAATGTTTTGGGGAAAGAAGGGGTTCATTTTATGATAAATAATGGCAAAAAAGTACCTTTTAAGTTTCATTTTGGTGCTCCTTCATGCGTCCCGGCGACCTTTTTTGAAACGGCAGGCGCTGTTATAGATTCGGAGCAAATTAAAGAAATGATGGCTTCACCAGATATTCATTATTTATCAGAAATGATGAATTATCCCGGCGTTTTGTTTGATGATGAAGAGGTTCTTAAAAAGCTAGCATGGGCCAAACATTTTGGCAAGCCTATTGACGGTCATGCTCCCGGACTTAGTGGTGACGCAATAAAAAAATATGTAGCTGCTGGAATTTCTACCGATCATGAGTGTTTTTCCTATAACGAGGCTGCTGAAAAATTAGCTTTGGGTATGAAAGTGATAATTAGAGAGGGTAGTGCGGCGAAAAACTTTGATGTCTTAATTGATCTTCTTCCGGATAATTATGATAAAATGATGTTTTGTTCTGATGACAAACATCCCGATGATTTGATTATTGGACACATTAATTTACTCTGTGCTAGAGCAGTTGCCAGAGGTTTTGATCTTTTTAAAATTTTACAAGTAGCCTGTATAAATCCGGTTAACCATTATAAAATGAATATTGGATTATTACAAAAAGATGATGCTGCCGATTTTATTATAGTTGAAGATTTAACGCATTTTAATGTCGTGAAAACGTATATAGATGGTGTTCTTGTTGCTGAAAACGGGAAATCATATATAAACGATGTTGTTTTTGAAACACCAAATAATTTCAACATATCAAAAAAAGAGATATCCGATTTCCAAATACTAAGTTCAGCCAAAAAAATACGGGTCATTGAAGCATTAGAAGGCCAACTAATCACTAATGAAATTCATTGTGATTCAAAGATTGAAGGGTATAAATTAGATTGTCAAATTCAAACGGGGAATCTCATTTCCGATGTGGAAAAAGACATTTTAAAAATGGCGGTTGTCAATCGATATCAAAACACGAAACCGGCTATTGGGTTTATAAAAAACTTTGGATTAAAAAAAGGGGCTATTGCAAGTTCAGTTGCTCATGATTGTCACAATATAGTTGTAGTTGGAACTTCCGATGCCGAAATTTGTAAGGCGGTCAATCTTATAATTGAAAACAGGGGAGGCATTTGTGCTGTTTATAATCTTGAAAGTAAATCGCTAGCACTCCCTGTGGCAGGAATTATGAGTGATAAAGATGGTTGGGAAACGGGCAAATTATATCAGGAGATTGATAGCATGGCGAAACAACTTGGGAGTAATTTGAAAGCCCCATTCATGACACTTTCGTTTATGGCTTTATTAGTGATTCC
>CAMDSN010000132.1 GCA_945907225.1 Flavobacterium psychrophilum
GAAGATCCGTTTTTAAAAATCGGAGAAACTAATGACAGAAGCAAAAAGGGAGAAAGCAACATCGTTTGGTCTTTAAAAGATATTAATTTTGAAATCAATCAAGGAGATGCAGTAGGTATTATAGGTAAAAACGGAGCAGGAAAAAGTACGTTATTAAAATTGCTTTCCAGAGTGACAAGTCCAACCACAGGTGAAATAAAAGTTAAAGGTAGAATTGCCAGTTTGCTCGAAGTTGGTACCGGTTTTCATCCGGAACTATCAGGTAGAGAAAATATTTATTTAAACGGTGCCATTCTAGGAATGCGCAAAAAAGAAATTACGCGTAAGCTTGATGAAATTATTGATTTTTCTGGAGTGGAACGCTATATTGATACACCTGTAAAAAGATATTCATCCGGAATGTATGTTCGTTTAGCTTTTGCTGTTGCGGCACATCTTGAAAGTGAAATTTTAATAGTTGATGAAGTTCTTGCTGTAGGTGATGCTGAGTTCCAAAAGAAATGTCTTGGAAAAATGGGAGACATTAGTAAAGGAGAGGGAAGGACTATATTGTTTGTTAGTCATAATATGGCGGCGGTAAAAAGGTTGTGTGGCAAAGGAATCTTATTGGAGAATGGATTAATTAGTTTTGAAGGAAAAATTAACGATGTATTATCTTTATATGAAAAAACAAATAACCAAAATGTAATTATGGAATTTGTTGGTAATAAAGTTATCAAGAAAGCTATTTTAAATGAAAATCTTCAAGTTTTAAAATATAAGTCAAAGTTTAAATTAGATGTTTATTTTGAATCAAATGATTTTATAAAAAATTTAGTACTTGGAATTGTTATAAAAGATTTGAATGATACAGAGATAATAGGCATAAATAATAAACATTATTTATTTGATAGAATAAACAACGATGATACAATAAAAGGTAAAATATCATTGATAATTAATGAATTCAGTTTATTGCCTGGAAAGTATAAACTAGACATTTTTTTAGGTGATTCTATAAATGATATTGAAATAGTTCGAGATGCAATAATCTTTAATGTAACGGAATCATTTGAAAATGAGACACTAAATAGATTGGATTTTAGATTGAACAAAATTTTCCATGAAAATGTTTATTGGGAATTTTTAAATACATAATGTAAGCCCTAACAGATGAAATTATTAAATTTTATTAAAAAAATATCTAAAAATAATTCTAGTGAGATAGTTATTCAACAATCTGAAGAAGAATACTATGAACAACTTTTTACAAAAAACTTAAAATGGAGTAGCCCTAATCCAAATTATGAAGAAGAACTTAGATGGAAAATAATTAAAATTTTTGTCGAAAAAGGAATTACATCTTTAAAAGGAAATGAACCAGTATCTATATTGGATCTTGGATGCGGGAGAGGTTGGTTGACCAACTTACTTTCAAAGTATGGAACAACAACTGGTATTGAGCCGGTGAAACCTGTTGTTGAATATGCTGAAAAGTTATTTCCTGAAATCAATTTTTTGGTTGGAAATTCAAAAACAATTTTGAAAAACAATAGGAATACATTTAATTTTGTTGTTTCATCCGAAGTAATTGAACATGTGCCCGATGTCGAAAAGGCTAATTTTATAGATGATATTGCTAATTTATTAAAACCAGATGGTTTTCTTATTCTTACCACACCGAGAAAGGAAGCCCAGAAAGAATGGAATAAGTTTTTGTCATCTAACCAACCTATTGAGGAATGGATATCTGAAACGGAGCTAGAAAATTTAGTTACCAAAAAACATTTTAAGACAATTGAAATGAAGAGAATTCCGATTACGCTTATGGAAAATATTCCTCAAATAGAAGTCTATCAACTTTGGTTATTTCAAAAAGTTACCACTTGCAAAATTTAGTTTCAATAATAATTCCTTGTTACAATCAAGCTCAGTATTTGCCTGCAGCTTTACAATCAATTCTGGAGCAAAGCTACACAAACTGGGAATGTATAATTGTTAACGATGGAAGTCAGGACAATACGGAAGAAATTGCCCAACTCTGGTTAAAAAAGGACAACCGTTTCAGATACTTTTATAAGCAAAACGGTGGTTTAAGCAGTGCGAGAAATCTAGGATTAGATATAGTTGCCGGGAATTTTGTTCAGTTTTTGGACTGCGATGATGTTCTTCATCCGGAAAAGCTAAAGGCATCTATAGAAAAATGCGAAGCTGAACCATTACTTGTTATTTCTAATTTTGAAATGTTTATTGATGATCCACAAAATACTTCTGAGCCATATTGCGTATTGGATAAAGATAAATTTACATATGAAAATATATTGTATAATTGGGGCGATGGTTTTTCTATCCCGATACATTGCGGTTTTTTTTCTATAAATTTTTTCAAAGAATTTAAGTTTTCAGAAACTTTAAGAGCAAAAGAAGATTGGATAATGTGGGTTACTTTTTTAAAAAATAACCCGACAATAATCTTTATCAATAAACCTTTGGCACTTTACAGGAAAAATGCACAAAGTATGACCATGACAACAAATATGTTGGATGACCAAATTAAAGCTTATCAAATTTTAAAAAACATAGTTTCAGCAAGCGATTTTAATAAAATAACTATTGTCTTGATTTCAAGATACTACACTTCAAGTAGTAACGCAAAACAAACTATCAGACAATTAAAGGCTTCCAATACATACAAAGGTGGAAAGTTGGTAAAGAAGATTTTGAGAAAAATAGGAATGATTAAACCGTTTCGCTATTTACTACTTAAAATTGAAAAGTGGAATGTTAAAATTAATAAAAACAAATAGTGTTAGCCATTGTTATCACATATTATAAGCTAACATTTTTTGAAGCAACACTTCAGTCATTAGTTAATCAAACGAATAAAAAATTTAAAGTTTATATTGGAAATGATGCCAGTCCGGAAAACCCATCAGTTTTACTTAAAAAGTATAAACCACAATTAGATTTTAACTACCAGCAATTCGATAATAATTTGGGAAGCATTTCCCTTGTTAAGCAATGGGAGCGTTGTATGAATTTTATTGGCGATGAGCAATGGGTTATTATACTTGGCGATGATGATACACTTTCAGAAAATTGTGTCGAGCTTTTCTACCAAAATCTAAATAAAGCTGAAACGCATAATTGTGATGTCATAAGATTTGCCACTAAGGTCATCGATGAAAAAGGTGAAGCAATTTCTAATCTTCATATTCACCCTGAAATTGAAAATTCAGTCGATTTTTTATTCCGAAAAATTAAAGGTGGAACCCGAAGCTCTCTGAGTGAATATGTTTTCAAAAAGAATGACATTTCCAACATTGGGTTCAAAAATTTCCCTTTGGGTTGGCATTCGGATGATTTGGCAGTATTAGAATTTTCTAAATTTAAAAATATTTATACTATAAATTCATCGACAGTTTTTGTTAGGCTGAGTACTTTAAATATTAGTGGAATGAGTGATAACCTTAAGCAAAAGAATATTGCAACTTTTAATTATTATTATTATCTGCTAAATAATAAAGAACCTTTATTTGATGCTAAGCAAACTGAAATATTGTTGTTTAGATTAGAGAAAACCTTTCAAGACAATAAAAAAAATACAAGTTTTTGGTTTCTTTTCACAAAGTTGTATATTTCAAAACTGTATATAAAAAAGTATTTTAATTTCATTATTAAAATAGTAACAGGATATATTAAAAAATGAAGGAAAAACGATTTTTAATTATTGAACAAGATCTCAGAGTGTCTGGAACAAGCCAGGGTATTATATCTCGATCTTTTTTGGCTAAATTGCGAATGGTTTATCCAAATGCTGTTATCGATGTGGTGTATCTTAAAAGCCAACCAAGTGATGACCAACTTCACTTATTACCTGTAGATTCAATAGAAACACATATTATAAACTTTAAGAATCCTTTTTTTGCCAAATGGATAAATAGGTTATATTGGAGACTTTTTCATGTCTCTTTGGTGATGAAACAATTAAATAGGATTTATAGTTCTTATATTGCCAAGCTTGATCATCAAGCATATGATCATATTTTTATTAGAAGTTCCGGATTAGCACATGAAAATATATTAGCTAGTAAAGATTTACCAATTCTAAAAAAAGCCATTGTTAATTTTCATGATCCTTATCCTCTTTTTTGGTATGTAGGTTCTAAAAAGGAATTGTCAAAAATACAAATGTTTCAAATGAAAGAAATGTATAAAGTAGTTAGTCAAGCTAAAACTTGTATGAGCTCAGCACATTTTATGTCAAATGATTTAGAATTTCTTTACGGAACTAGAAAAAAATTTTACACGTTGCCCCATCAATATGTTGATACTGTTTTTGATTTATCAGATACTAGTAAAGTTTTACAAAAAAATAAAAAAATAACAATTTCGTATCATGGTGCTATTCAATTCGGGAGAAATATTGAAATATTATTAGACGCTTATCAGGAGTTAGTTAAGAGTAATCCTGTTTACAAAGAAGATTCAGAATTTGTTCTAAGGTTGAAAGGAATAGATTTAAAAAAATTAGCAGCAAAATATGCTGAAACTCCAAACATAGTAGTTCTCGATACGTTGAATTTCTCAAATTCCTGTTATGAACAAAAGCATATTGCCGATATCAATATAATTCTAGAAAACGGACCAATTTATTGTAACATTTTAGTGGGTAAAGCTCCGTTTTTGGCAGCGACAGAAAAACCTATTTTATCGATTTCTCCCGAAAGAAGTGAACTTCGCAATATAATAACTGATAAACAATACATCGCTGATTCAGGCAATAAAGAAGAAATAAAACAAAAACTGGAAAATATGATTAAAAATCGACTAAACTCTAGTGAGCCGGTTCATCCTTTTGGAGACTATTTTGGTGATGCAAACTTCAAATCAATGATTGAAAAATTGATTTCTAATAGTTAATTGTCATAAGACTCAATGAAAAAAAACTGGTCAGG
>CAMDSN010000133.1 GCA_945907225.1 Flavobacterium psychrophilum
TAATTTTTCAGAACAATATAATGCTACTACTGTTCCAGATGCTAATGGTAACTATTATCAAGCGCAATCGCCCTATAGTTTTGGTAATTTCTCAATTTCAACAGTAATGCTAAAAACGTCTTTTAAATCTAGTGATGAGATGAGTTCTGATTCTTTTCAAGATTTTAGAGATAATAGATTAATTATTGCCAATAGGTTGGCATTACAGGCTGGCACAAGTAATTTAGGGCGTTATGGCGATATCCTCAACCCAATTCCTGATCAAGTTTTGGAGCCAGCAAAGTTTGCCTTTTATACTGCCAATCAAGGATACCCAATTGGCTTTGGAAAAAACAATCAGGCAGTATTAACACCTGCATTCCTTGCTGCTTATACCGGAATGTTTGGTTCTTCTGGTGGTGAATCAGCAAAAGGAATTTCACTTGACGCATTTAGAAATTTTCCGATTCCAAATTGGACTATGAAATATAGCGGACTTATGCGATATAAGTTTTTTAAAGACAGATTTAAGAGATTTTCTATCCAACATGCCTACAGAGCTTCTTATACTTTAAATTCATTTCGCTCAAATCTTGATTATGACCCAAATTCTCCAACACGAGATAACAGCGGATTTGGTAATTTTTATAATAGAACTATTATAGCAAATGTTAATTTAGTTGAGCAATTCAACCCGCTTATTCGAATAGATTTTGAGATGAAAAACGCTTTTAAAATCTTAGCTGAAATTAAGAAAGATAGAAGTTTGTCATTGAGTTTTGATAATAATTTATTAACGGAAGTGCAGGGTAAAGAATATATTATTGGATTTGGATATCGTTTTAAAGATGTTATTTTCTCTTCTCAATTAGCAGATAATCCAACAGGAATAATTAAGAGTGATATTAATTTGAAAGTAGATTTTTCATATCGGAATAGCAAAACAATTGTACGTTATTTAGATTATGATAATAATCAACTTGGTGGTGGGCAAAACATCTGGTCCGCAAAGATGACCGCTGATTATTCCTTGAGTAAAAATTTAACAGCTATTTTCTTCTATGATCATTCTTTTTCAAGACCTGTTATATCAACATCTTTTCCTTTAACAAACATAAGAGCAGGTTTTACGATGAGATATAATTTTGGAAACTAATAATATTATCATTTCAAATTTTATCTTTGCATATAAAAAAAATAAAAATGAACATACCAAGTAATTTAAAATATACTAAAGACCACGAATGGGTATTAGTTGATGGCGCTTTTGCTACTGTTGGAATAACTGATTTTGCACAAAAAGAATTAGGTGATATTGTATATGTAGAAGTTGAAACTTTAGACCAAACCTTGCGCAAAGATGAAGTTTTTGGTACAGTAGAGGCTGTAAAAACCGTTTCAGATTTGTTCCTTCCTATGTCTGGGGAAATTATAGAGTTTAACGAAGATTTAGAATCAAATCCAGAGAATGTAAATTCAGATCCTTATGGAAAAGGATGGATGGTTAAAATTAAGATTTTAAATCCCGATGAAATAGAACATTTACTTTCGAGTGAAGACTACAAGCAACTCATTGGCGCTTAAAAACGGAACTCTAGTTATAGCTTTATGCTGGACTCTGTTAATCGCAATCTTGTGCTTGTTTAGATTTAACAATTTGCCATCAATAGCTGTTACTGGCGCCGACAAATATGTCCATTTTACGTTTCATCTCATTTTTACATTCCTTTGGGGAAAGTATTTTTGGTTAAGATTAAATGGTCAATCAATTTACACCATTTTAATAGTTGGTTTAGTTTCTATTGTTTATGGAATTCTCTTAGAGATTTTACAAGAGCTATTAACAACTACTAGACATGCAGATATTATGGATATAGCAGCAAATTTTACGGGTGCCCTAGTTGCGTTTCTTCTATTTATTGCATCAAAAAGAAGTGCTTTCATAAATTTTAAATTATTCTAGCTTATGTCTTTTAAAAAATTGTTTAATACCTATTGCTGCCTTCAATTTTAATATGAAATTT
The DNA here is from genome assembly GCA_945907225.1 of Flavobacterium psychrophilum. Lineage (GTDB taxonomy): Bacteria > Bacteroidota > Bacteroidia > Flavobacteriales > Flavobacteriaceae > Flavobacterium > Flavobacterium psychrophilum_Q. The sequence goes on from CAMDSN010000133.1 coordinate 2,004, forward strand.
TTAACTAGATGAAAAAGACATTTCTATTTTTAATCTTCCTCTTTTTGTCTTATACCATTACTGGCCAGATCACTCAGAGGTCAAATCAGAGATTTCCTGTTTTTCCGTCCTGCAAAAATTTAGAATTTGAAGAACTAGAAGCTTGCTTTTATAATCAAGTACAGGATTATGTTTACGCAAATTTCAAATTTCCAATTAATATTAAATCGGATACCTATAACGAAAACATCATTGTTTTATTTGAGGTGAACGAAACAGGAAATTTTAAAGTACAATATGTAGATGCCCTTGATCAATCCATAATATCTGAATGCAAAAGGGTCTTTGAAACGATACCTAAAATCCAGCCTCCTTCATACAATGGCAAACCAACATATGCTAAATATACTTTTAAAATCCAGTTTCCATTGCAAAAGGGATCCAATATTCAAAATAAGTACACCGCTAATTTAAGTAAGGATAGCTCAGGAGAAAAGAACAAGCCATTATATAATAGTCTTACAGAATTAGATAGTATTAAATACAGCAAGTTTGACAATCCTCAGTTTGATAGTCACATCAATATACCATTTTCACATAGTTATTATTCGCAATTTGATGCTGCTATGAATCAATTAGGGGCAAATAATCATACAGCATCTAAGCCATTTTCATATGCTGATGTATCGCGATATTATAATTTAAATGAAGAAAACAAAAAGATATTGAAGAATAAAAGTTCGACTTGGGGAAGAAAAATTTGGAATGAAAACTTCGTTCAAATTCAAGGAGAGGATTATTGGTTTACATTAAATCCTATTTTTGATCTTCAATTTGGGAAAAGTGATCCAAGCATTTCAAGTTACACATACATAAATACGAGAGGAATTCAATTTAATGGGGAATTAGGAAAAGAACTAAATTTTTCAACAACTCTTTATGAAAGTCAAGGAAGGTTTGCTGATTATTTTAATGCGTATGCCCAATCCATTAAACCTGACGGAGGAAATCCTGCAATTATTCCCGGAATTGGAATAGCAAAACAATTTAAATCAGACGCCTATGATTTTCCTATGGCAGAAGCTAACTTAGCATATACCCCCAGTAAGTTTGTTAACATGAACTTGGGTTATGGAAAGAATTTTATAGGCGATGGATATCGGTCATTATTGCTAACAGATGGTGCTAGTCCATACCCATATTTCAAATTAAACACTAGTTTTTGGAAAATAAAATACACAAATTTATATACTTGGCTCAAAGATGTTCGCCCAGAAGTAACAGTAGATAAAACCTATGCAACTAAATTCGTAGCGAGCCATTATTTAAGCCTCAATATTACAAATCATTGGAATATTGGTTTGTTTGAATCGGTAGTTTGGACCAATACTAATAATCGTGGATTTGACATGAGTTTTGTAAACCCTATTATTTTTTATCGTACGGTAGAGTTTAGTTCCTCAGCAAGAAGTGGTAATGCTTTACTGGCTTTAACAACCAAAGTGAAATGGAATAATAAAATTAATTTTTATGGACAATTTTTACTTGATGAATTTTCTTTAAATGATATAAAAGCGGGAAATAAAAGTTGGAAGAATAAATATGGGTATCAAATAGGAGCTAAATATTTTAATGCGCTAAACATTGACAATTTAGTTTTACAGTTAGAATATAATCATGTTAGGCCTTATGTATATTCACATTTGGAAGCTATTACAAATTATGGTCATAACAATCAGAGTTTAGGACATCAATGGGGTGGGAATTTTAGGGAACTTGTGGCTATAGCTCGCTATCATAAAGGACGTTATTTTGCAGATGCTAAAGTTATAGTTGGTGAACGCGGATTGGATTTTGATATTGCGACAAATAATTTCAATTATGGTAGTAACATTTATCTCGGTTACAATGAAAATCGTCCCTTTGATACTGGAGTAGAAATAGGACAAGGTAATAAAACTAAAGTTTTTATTGCCGATTTACAGTTAGGTTATTTAATAAACCCTTCTACCAACATGAAATTTTTCGGAAGTATTATTTACAGAGATTTCAACCCATTAGCAGAAACAAATACCGCTATAAAAGGTGCTACAACCTGGGCCTCACTTGGCTTGAGATGTGATATTTTTAATTGGTATTTTGATTATTAATTTTTTTTAATAAAAAAAGAGATATTTAAATAAAAAGAATATATTTGTCCTCCAATGCGTAAATTTTTTATTATGAAAAAAAATATTTATTTAATGCTAGTATTTTTGACCTTTGTTTCTTTAGCTCAAAAATCTAGAAAAGATGAAGGTATAATTATGGGTATTAAAGGAGGTCTTAATGTTTCTAATTTCATGGGAGATATTGATGATCAAAGTATTCGAACAAGTGTTCATTTAGGATTAGTATCAGAAATAGTAGTTTCAGATAAGTTCTCATTGCAATCAGAATTACTTTATTCTGGGCAGGGATCATCAGATGGTAGGGTTCAAGGATTTTCAAGAAATAAACTTAGCTATTTGACTTTGCCAATTATGGGTAAATTTGCTGTGACTGAGGGATTAAGTTTTCAAGCAGGACCACAAATAGGATTTTTATTGTCTGCCAAAAAGAAGACAGATACTTCAAATGATAAAATTAAAGACATAAAAACATTAGATTTTGGTATTTGTGCTGGATTAGAATATGATTTCTCAAGCAGATATTTTATTCAAGGACGATATAATTTAGGTCTCTCAGATACTGGAATTTCAGGAGACAGTAATAAAAGGGTGGCTAATAGTGTTTTCCAAATTTCTATAGGATATTTATTTTAATAAAATATTTAACAAAACACCCAAAAAATAAACAATAATTTAAAAACAAAAAAATGAAAAAATTAATTTTTGCAGTTACAATTTCCTTTTATTCGATTTTTGCTATAGCTCAAGATAATCAAAAAGAAATGAAGGAGACCAA
>CAMDSN010000134.1 GCA_945907225.1 Flavobacterium psychrophilum
CACATTACCTTTTTAGAAATAGTTAACCATTCTGTCAATCGGTCATCATTTAATTCTGGTATTTTTTTGAATATGTTATTTTTCTCTTTTTGAATCCAGTTTAAAACAGTTTGTGAAAGTTTGCCTTCCTTGTCTGATTTGGAATAAATAAAATTTAATCTTTCAATTAAACCATTAATATCATTAATTTCATCATGTAAATCCATATTTATTTAATTGGTTAAAATTTAGTTTTTTTGGAGTAAATAGTACCTGATTTTAAACTGCGGATTGATTTCAAAATCGGAATATTCAATAATGTTAATCTCTTTTTGATTCCAAATTTCTTTAAGTTGAATTTCAGCTAAAAAATATTGCGGTGGAAATTGTGGATTTATTTTTTTTGATCCAATTTTTGTTGAACTTTCAAACTCATCAACAATAAGAGCATCAAATATAATTTTTCCACCTATTGGTAAAATTTGAATTATTTTCTCCCAAGCTTGAATTTGGTTTTCGAGGCAAAATATACCAAGTAAACTACCACCAAGTATTGTAATTGTGTCAATATTCTTGTTTTGCGCAGTAAAATCAGCAGTATTTATTGTTAATAAATCAGCAATTATAATTTTATCTCGAAATGAACTTTCATTAACCAGTCTTTCAAATTTTTCAAGGCCAATAAAGTCAATTTTTTTCTTCTCAAGGAATGAGAAAAGCCTTACTCCATTTCCACAACCAATATCAAGTATCCTTGTGGGATTAACTTTTTCGATAAGATACTTTTCTTTATCATTTAAAAAAGGAGCATTTGCTCTGTTTATTGAATTTACAGGTTGATTAAGCGACCAACTATCATATTCTGCTTGATAAAAATGACATTCGTTACATTTGTAATTCGATATTTCCTCGATAGCATCATCATCGAATACGATAATTTCTCGATTTTCTTCAACAATGTTTCTACACCAATCATCTATATTTTGTATTAGTACAAAATGAATGTTAGTTGTCTTGTCTCCAGTTTGGCAAGAGCTTTTTACATGTCCAAATAAAATATTTCCATCTTTAAATTTAATTTGTATTGGGTGTTTTCTATCAAATAAATCTCTACCTGGTGAAGTGAATTTAATTATGTTCATATGTCTATTAATTATCTGATTTAAATTTTATGAGGTTTTGGTGATTGCCCCGATGTTTACTTTTATTTTAAAATTAGCTATAACTTGTATATACTCGCACCTTTTTATCCCTTTTTATTCCAATATGGTGTGATAGGCGCATGTTTTTGTTTTTTTATTGCGTTTATAAATTAACTCAAACTCATCAAAACTATTCATTTTTTTTAAACATCAAAGGGATTTATAATCTTTTTAAATGAGTTACTTGTAACATGTGTGTAAATCATAGTTGTTTTTGGACTGCTATGCCCCAATAATTCTTGTATATAACGCAAATCTGTTCCACTCTCTAACAAGTGCGTAGCAAAACTATGTCGCAATGTGTGTAAGCTTATATGCTTTTTAATCCCTGCTTTTTTAGCCGATTCTTGCAATACCACCTGCGCACTTCTACTACTGTATTGTCCGCCATTTTGTCCCTCAAATAAATACACTTTAGGTTTGTAAATACTATAATATTCCCTTAATAACAATAAAACTTTAGCAGACAATAAGGTGTAGCGATCCTTTTTTCCCTTCGCATTCTTTACGTGAATAAGCATTCGGTTACTATCAATATCTGCAGGTTTCATGTTCAAAGCTTCACTAATTCGCAATCCCGCAGAATAGGTTAAGGCCAATAAAGTTTTGTGTTTTACATTTAAAGTAACATCAATAATTTTAAGAACTTCTTCCTTACTCAATACATTTGGTAACGTTTTACTTCGTTTTGGGCGGTGTAATTTCTCAATCTCAATTGATCTAATTTCTACAATTTTAAAAAATAATTTAATCGCATTCACAATTTGATTTTGATAAGATGAAGACAATTTATTTCTCAGTATAAAATCAGTATTAAATGCAATTACATCTTCGTTATCAATAGCACATAGTGGTTTCATGCTGTAAAATGACAAAAATGACTTTAACGCATCGCTGTAAGTTTTAATCGTACTCTCGCTATAGCGCTTGGATTTTAAATATTGCTTAAACTTTTCAATAGCCAATAGGCCTTCTTCGGAAGGTAAACGAACAGTGGGCAATAGTAATCCAAAACGCAAACAGAGGGATTCGGAGTATTTTACATACCATAGTTTTTTGGATTGGCTCCATCTGGAACCGGCTATCTGTTTAACCTGGGCAATTAAATCTTTATCTTTTTCAAATTGAATGAAAATGACTTTTTGATTTTCGTGAGTGCCAATGTAATAATTAAATTTAGTGTCCATTTGAATTTATTTAGGAACACAAAAATAATAAAATTCTTACATAAAATACGTTACACGGCAACCATGCCTTTTATATGAGGATGTGGATCATACCCTTCTAATGTAAAATCTTCAAAAGTAAAATCAAAAATATTTTTAATCATTGGATTTAAAATCATTTTTGGTAAGGGTTTGGGTTCGCGGGTTAATTGCAAATTTACTTGGTCAAAATGATTGTTGTATATATGAGCATCACCAAAGGTGTGAATAAACTCACCAACTTGTAACTCACAAACTTGAGCAATCATCATGGTGAAAAGCGCATAAGAAGCAATATTAAAAGGAACCCCAAGAAAAATATCAGCGCTTCTTTGATATAATTGACACGATAATTTATTATCGGCTACATAAAATTGAAAGAACGCGTGGCAAGGAGGTAAAGCTGCTTTTCCATTGGCTACATTTTCAGAAAATGAAACAGATGTATCAGGTAATACCGATGGATTCCATGCCGAAACTAGCATGCGGCGGCTATTTGGATTTTTCTTTAAAGTGTCTATTAATTCTGTTATTTGATCTATTTCTTCACCATTCCAATTGCGCCACTGGTGGCCGTAGACCGGTCCTAAATCGCCGTTCTCATCAGACCATTCATCCCAAATTTTAACCCCATTTTGTTGTAAATATCCAATGTTGGTCTCGCCTTTTAAAAACCAAAGTAATTCATGAACAATTGATTTTAAATGTAATTTTTTTGTAGTTACCATGGGAAAACCTTCATTCAAATCAAAACGCATTTGGTACCCAAAAACACTTTTGGTTCCTGTTCCAGTTCTGTCTCCTTTTTGACAACCGTTTTCCAAAACATGTTGGATTAAATCATGGTATTGCTTCATTTATATATGCTTTTTATTCCCAACTAAGATTCTCGCTTTGAAATTTCATCTCTTATTTTGGCAGCTTTTTCGTAGTCCTCATTTTGAACCGACATTTTTAAACCTTCGTTTAATTCTTCTAAAGACATTTTTTTGTATAATGACATCGATAAGTTAATATCGCCTTCAATTGCAAAATCATCGCTTATAGCTTTATTCTCGTCGTTTTTTTCGAAATTGATTTCAGTTTTAGCCGAATTAGTTTGTGAAATACCCGCTTTATCTAGAATATTTTGATAGGTGAAAATGGGCGCTGAAAAACGCAATGCTAATGCAATAGCGTCAGAAGTTCGTGCGTCAATAATTTCTTCTATTTTGTCTCTCTCACAAATCATGCTCGAGAAAAAGACACCATCAACCAATTTGTGAATTATGACTTGTTTTACTATGATGTCAAAACGGTCTGCAAAACTTTTAAATAAATCATGTGTCAAGGGGCGGGGTGGCTTTATTTCAATTTGTAATGCAATTGCTATAGATTGCGCTTCAAATGCCCCAATCACAATTGGCAGTTCTCTTTCGCCATCAACTTCGTTTAAAATCAAAGCATATGCACCACTCTCTGTTTGGCTATAGTTGATTCTATTAACAGTTAACTTTACTAATGTCATTTTTATATTTATTAATTCTTGAGTTTCAATTTTTCAAGACATTAATTTTATTCTTCCGCTATATTTTCATTGCAAAGTAACAAAAAGTTTTTGCTCCGAATTATATTTTAGGACTAAAAAAATAAATCCAAACCCCATTTTTTTAATCATTTGGGATTTGGATTTTTAAGAAACTAAAAAATAGTTTAAGCGTTTTGAGCTTTAAAGTCTGCCAATTTTTGTGTTAATCTTGGAAGAATTTCTAAAGCGTCTCCCACAATTCCGTAATCGGCAACTTTAAAAAATGGCGCATCTGCATCAGTATTAATTACCACTTTAACTTTAGACGAATTTATTCCTGCAATATGTTGAATCGCTCCTGAAACTCCAACAGCAACGTATAAATTGGCAGCCACAGGTTTTCCTGTTTGTCCAACGTGTTCACTATGAGGTCTCCAGCCTAAGTCAGAAACTGGTTTCGAACAAGCGGTTGCTGCGCCAAGAACTCCCGCCAAATCTTCTAAAATTCCCCAGTTTTCAGGGCCTTTTAATCCACGACCGCCAGAAACTACAACATCTGCATCAGCGATGGTTACTTTTCCTGTACTTTTTTCAACCGATTCTACTTTTACATTGAAATCAGCATCATTCAAACTTGGCACGAAATCTTCTTCGGTTGCAGCTGAAGCACTTTCAAAAACACCATAAGAGTTTTTGGCAAGACTTAACAATTTAACAGCGGTATTTATTTCAGTGATATTAAACGCTTTGTTTGAAAAAGCAGTTCGTTTTACTTGAAAAGGTGAGGTGCTCAAAGGCAGCCCAACCACATTGGAAGCAAATCCGGCGTCTAAACCTATGGCAACTATTGGTGCCATGTATAAACTGTCTGTAGTAGAAGACAATAAAATTACTTTTGCACTTTCTTTTTGCGCTGCTTGCTTAATTACATCAGCAAAAGCTTTTGCGTTAAAATTGTTTAATTTATCGTTAGACACTTTTAAAACTTTGTCTAC
>CAMDSN010000135.1 GCA_945907225.1 Flavobacterium psychrophilum
TTTTTTTGAGTCGCAAATATATTTATAATGCATATAATTTATTGTAAAAAAATAAAAAAACTATATATTTGCAACGGCAAGTCCTACACGACCAGCTCCTGCAAACTCCTCCAGGATGGGAACATAGCAAAGGTATGTGGTTGAGCGGTGCGATGTAGGTAGCTTGCCTTTTTTGTAAAATTATCTTCCGTTTATTAAGTGTTTTTAAAATTATTAAATGCATTTATTTTTTATTAACACATAATTCTTATTTTTTCATTTTATTATCTTTAAAATTAGCTATAATTACTTTTTAGCCTGGTTTACAGTTAGCTTATATAAAGCGATTCCGGTTTGTATTATAAGTAGTTGTAGTATTTTATTTAAAAATTTAATTTTTCAAAAACTTTCGAAAATTCCAAGTCCAAACAAAGCAAAGTCATATTTTACTGGATCTTTTGGGTCAAAACGCCGTAGGTTAATATCTAATTCGGTTAGCGCTTTTAAATCGTTTTGTTTTCTTGTAATCAGTCCTAGTTTCCTTGCAACCCCAGCAGAGTGAACGTCTAATGGACAAGATAGTTTTGATGGGTCTATATTCCAAATACCCAAATCAACACCTGCTTTATCTTTTCGGCATAACCAACGTAAGCACATATTTATTCTCTTAGCAACGCTACCTTTTTCTGGGTTGGCAACATGTTTTCGCGTCCTAGTTGGATGTGGAATTTCAAAGAATATGTTGTGCAATGCAATAATAGCAGGTTGTAAAGAATCAATAGATTGATGTTTAATAAATATTGCTTCTAAACCATCATGTTTGGTATAAATATGTTTTAGTGCTTTTGTAAAATATTTAAAGTCATCACTATTAAATGTTCGGTGCACAAAATTATTCAATCTTTCCAATTGTTGCTGATCGTGAGACATTATAAAATCATAGGGCGAATTTCCTAATAAATCCATCATTTTATGACCGTTTTTAGTGATCATTTTTCTATTGCCCCATGCAATAGATGCAGCAAGAAAGCTTGAAATTTCTATATCTTCTTTCAATGAGAATCTATGAGGGACACTTATTGGATCTGCTTCGATAAAATCATGTGTATTGTATTTTAAAACTTTTTCATCTAAAAATACTTTTAGGTTTTCGCTATTCATTTGACTGAAATTGTGTTTTTATAAAATGGGGTCATTTTAAAAAAAATAAATAAAAACCAACTATAATTAGTCTTTCTTGATTTGTAAAGTAAAAAAACCATCTTTTATATTTGAAGTTCTTTTTTGTGGGACACACCCATTTTTTTGAATAAAATAATCGATCTGCTTTTTGTTTATTGCTGGAAGTTTTCCATTTCCCGTTATCCAAATATAAGGCTTATTTGCTGGGCTGTAATAATTTAAATTCCCAACTTTATTTATCTTATAGCTATTTTCTATAGTCGAATTTTCATTAGGAAATACTAGAATATCAAAGCTCCTTCTTTTTTTTGAATTCATCTCATTAAAATCAGTATATAAAGTGATAAATACTGAAAATGCAATTGGAAATAAACTTGTAATAAACAGGAGTGAAATAATTTTTTTCCTTTTTGCAAAATGGGATATAAAGAGTAGGCCAAAGAAAACTACAAAATTTAAAATAAATCGATACTGTGGAGAACTTAGAAACAGCAATAGTAATTGAATCAACATCGTAAAATAGATTATCCAATTACTTTTTTTGTTTTTGTATTTCCATAAAAAGAGTGGAGAAACAAGTATGATTAAAAAGATTATAGTATTGAATACACTATCAATTTTTGAATATAAAAGCCATTTAATAAAAATTTCAAGACCACTCATATTCATAAACTCAAAACTAGTAACGGTAGATTCGTAGAGTTTTGCCGAGTTAAACCAAAATTTTAAAACTTCAGGTGGTATTGAATAATCTACAGTAACTAAATGAGCATAACAATTAGTTGGAAACAAAGGTAACCCAGTGAGTATTGTGTTTTTTGCAATTAAAACAAATAAAATCAACCCAGAAAGGACTAGGCTAAACCGGATTTTTGAGATTATAAGCTTGTAATTTAAGACAAATAAACTTAATGGTAAAAGTAATAATGGAATTGCTGTGATTTTTATATAAACTATAAAAAGTGAAAAAATAACGATTAAATTAAAGCTATCAATTGTTTGTTTCTTATAATTTTTTGTAAAAATATAAAATAGAAATAACGAAAAAATATACACAGCCAGGTCGGGTGAAGGAGCACTGATAAATTGGAAAAAGAACAGATTAACTAGCGGTAATAATGCAATGATTAAATTTGATTTTAGATTATTCACTTGGTTTAACTTTAAAACCGCATAAACATTTGTGATAAACAGTAAAAAACCATTACAATCGTTGAAATTACTTGTGAGAAATGATAAATTTAAAGCACTTTGGGTAATATGCCAACCACTCATTTGACCGAGAAAAATGTGAAGATTTGCTAGCCCTTTAACAAAACCATATTCGTTCAGCCATTTTATCGACTGTATATAGTAAGTTTCGTTATCTATATAGCTAGATGATGATGCTGATTTTAGTACAATAAAAAATAAAAGAGCTAGTAGAAAATATCTTAAGGACTTTGAAATAAGCTGTATTTGGTCATAAAATTCCCTACAAATTGCTAAAAAATCAGCTTTGAATTTTATGTAATTGAAAACAATTAGAAGTAGTATGAATAAATGAAATTCAAAATGTATTCTGCCAAAAAATGCCCAAAAACTAGCTAGAATAGTTAATAAAAAGGTTCCAAGAAAAATGGTTGTAATAAAACAGATTGATTTTAATTTAGCTATTTTATTGAATAATAGCCCTAAATTCAATGTGATAAATGCACTATAGATCCAAGAAAATAAAATCAGTATCATATTATCCGTTGGAAATAAGCCCGTCTACCATTACTAGTTTTCTATCTGCCATATTTGCAAAAGTATCATTATGTGTTACAATTACAAATGTTTGTCCTAATTCATCTCTCAACTTAAAAAAAAGTTGATGTAAGTTTTCAGCTGATGCAGTATCCAAATTACCAGAAGGTTCGTCAGCAAAAATTACTTGTGGTTTATTAATTAATGCTCTTGCCACTGCCACTCTTTGTTGTTCCCCTCCAGAAAGCTCATTTGGTTTATGATTTATTCTGTGAGACAAACCCAAATAATCCAGAAGTTTTTTTGCTTCTATTTCGGTCGTTTTTTTATTTTGTTTACCGATTATTGCAGGAATACAGATATTTTCTAGCGCAGTAAATTCGGGTAATAGTTGATGGAATTGAAATATAAAACCTAGCTGTTTATTTCTAAACATTGAAAGCTCTTTGTCTTTCATAATCAATACATTTTGATTGTTTATCTCAAGTGAAACAGTATCATTTTTTTCAGGAGAATCTAGAGTGCCCAATATTTGTAATAAAGTTGTCTTTCCTGCTCCTGAGGCTCCAACGATAGAAATTATTTCTCTTTCTTTTATATGTAAATCAACGCCTTTTAGCACATGTAGCGATTCAAAATGTTTGTGAATATTTTTAGCAATTATCATGAGTAATTTTTTAAAATCTAACAATCTATTTTCGATTGTGAAGCTAATTAACTTTATAAAGAGAAAAAAATATTTTTTATATTTATTTTGTTTAATTTTTTGTTATATTTGTTAAACAAAATAAGAACATACAAATGAACGATACTTTTGAAAAAGAAATATTTGATATTATAGGAGATAATCATCAAGCTACTTCAGCAGAAACGCCTTTAAGAGCTGACGCTTTTGTAAAATCTGATTCTGAAAAGATGGTTTCTATAGAAAATCATTTTTTTAAAATTATGGAAGAAATGGGACTTGATATGACAGATGATAGTTTAAAAGGCACCCCATTTCGTGTTGCTAAAATGTTTGTTCAGGAAATTTTTTCGGGTCTAAATCCAGCAAACAAACCAAAGATTGCTGTTTTTGAAAATTCATATCATTATGATAAAATGTTAGTTGAGGCAGATATTAGTTTTAATTCTACCTGTGAGCATCATTTTTTACCAATTATTGGAAAAGCACATATTGGTTATGTTTCAAGCGGAAAAGTGATTGGTTTGTCTAAACTGAATAGAATAGTTGATTATTATTCAAGAAGACCACAAGTTCAAGAGCGCTTAATTATGCAGATATTTAACGAATTGAAATCTGTTTTAGATACTGAAGATGTAATTGTAGTTATGGAGGCAAAGCATTTGTGTGTGTCGAGCAGAGGTATTAATGACGAAAGTAGTTTTACATCAACGATTCAATATGGGGGTGTTTTTGATGAAAAAGAAAATAAAAATGATTTTTTTAACCTTATTAAAAAGGAGCGATAACACATACATATTTTAAGTAAAGAGGAACTAAATTTTAATTTTGGTTCCTTTTTTTTATTAAAATTCCCAAACCACATCTCATTAGTAGTTTTTTTTCAAATTCCCAAAAGAATTTAAATTGTCCAAAAATAAAGCCGTAGCTAACTAATAAGACTTGATAAATTGGAAAAATAAGTAGAAAGTAAAGCGAATAATATTTCCATAAAGCAAACGTTTCTTTCGTGATTCCAAATGTAGTCAAAATGGGTTTAGATAGAAATGCAGCACTAGATCCTGTTAATGCAAATACAATAATTACAACCAGTAGTTGCCAATTTGATCTTATATTCCAACGCTCTTTGAAACTTGCCATTTGCTTTAAAATTAAGCAAAACTACTTAATTTAAATAAGGAGTACAAATTCTTTAAGAAGTACTTTGTTATATATTAAAATGAAAACAAGTTGAATTTACTTATCAAACGTAATAAATTATTTTTTC
>CAMDSN010000136.1 GCA_945907225.1 Flavobacterium psychrophilum
AACCAAACCTATATTATTATACAAATATTTTATCTTAGTGCTTTTTTCTCCGTAAAGTTCAATATACACTTTTAGTAAATCATTGTTAATTTCAAGAGATTTATCAAATTGCTGTAGATTGGAATAGTTAGTTGCTAAATTAAATGCTGATAACAATGTTTGTGGATGTTTTGAACCTAAAATTTCTTTTCGTATTTTATAAGCATCTTTGTCCCATAATAAAGCAAGTGAATCTAATCCTATTTTAGAATCATAAAATGCAAGTTGATTCAAACCAGAAGCATATTCTAAGTTATTACTACCTCTTCTTTCAGCAATTCGTTTAAGACATTCGATTTCAATATCTATTGCTTTTGAATAATTATTCATATCACCATAGGTTGCTGCTAAATTCTCATAGCATTGAATTGTCGTTGGGTGGTTCGCCCCTAATATTTTTTCAGAAATAACATAAGCCGAATCAAAGTAAATTTTTGCTTTAGCAAAAATTCCAAAATGTATAAAGAAAGTACCAATATTATTGAGTTGTATAATGTATCTTTCACTTTCCATACCTAGCATTTTTCTTGTGAGTGTTAGGGCTTTATTTGAGTAATAAAAAGCAGAGTCTTTTATTTCTAAATTAAGCAACACAGTTCCATAATTACTTAATGAAGTTGAGTAAGTATAAGGAGACTGAAATTTAATATCATTCTCTTGTATGGATATAGCTTTTAAAAGATATTTTCTTGAAGATTCAAAATCATTTATATCTGAAAAGTTCTTAGCAATATTGACTAAGCTCGTTATGTAATCCTTATGCCTAAATCCAAGTATTTTGTATCTTCTCTCTAAAACATCTAAATTGATTTTTAATCCCTCATAATATTTACCAGAATTATTTAAATAAAGAGCCAAACTTGATTTTGTTTGAAGAGATAAAACATGATTTTCACCTTGACTTTTAATATAAATAGGAAGCGCTTTTTGGATTGAATCTATTGCTTGAGTGTAGTAACCTTTATCATTTAAAAAACCTGCTGTTTCCGTTAGAGACTTTGCGTAAAGAAATGATTCAAATCCATAATTGATAATACAGAAATTATGAATTTTATTTAAATCAATGAATGCTTTTTCGTTTTTACCTTTTAGTTCATCAATGGCAACGGATATTTTTAAAGATTCGAAATAATCTAGTGAATTTTCACCAAATAATGATTTGAATGTTTCTAAAGACATTTCAATGAAAACTTCAGCCTTATTTATGTCACCATAATTCAAATGATAAAATGCTAAGTTTTTAGTATTTGTACCGTACAAGGAAATATTATTTAATTTATTAGATTCAAGAAGAGAGTAAACTTTTGAATTAAGAATGTAAGATGAGTCAATCATTGATAGATTAGAATAGTCGACCGCTAAATTAGAAAGGCTTTGAATGTATGAAAAGTTGTTTTCCCCAAGATTGATTTTTTTTTGTTTTACAATTTTTTTATTGATTTCAAAGGACTTCATCAGAGATCCTTTCAATGAATAAGTTACTGCTATATTATTTAAAGATTCCAAAGTTAATTCGTTTGTTTCACCAAACAGATTTTCTCTAATTCTCAAACACTCCAGATCTAATTTAAGGCTTTGGTCATAATTCCCCAAATCACGGTAGGCACTAGCGATTAATAAGAGTGTTTTTGAATAATTCAAACTATTTTCTCCAAAAACATCTTTTTGTATTATCAGACATTCTTGTCCAAATTGAATAGATTTGTTTAAATCACCTAGTTGTAAATAAATATCTCCTAAATTGTATAAGCTTGACTCATAAGTAAAATGATTCTTTATAAAAAATAATTGAGATAGTCTAAGACAATTTTCATACAAGGTAATTGCCTCTTCAAATTTATATTGACTTTTATATATTCTGGCCAAGTTAAATATTGCATACAAATTCGCTTCACTGTTCTCTCCTTTTAATTTTAATGAGCGAGTTTTTTGTCTTTCAGCAAAATAAAGTGCACTATCTAAATTATTAGTTAATTCATATGAATTACTCAAATACTGCAACATTAACAAACTGTAATCATTTTCTTCTCCAAAAAAATCATCAAAACCATTGAGACAATTTTGTGCCAAAGGTATAAGTGATTCATATAAACCTAACTCGGAATAATCATGTGTTAGAGCAGACTTATGCATTAATGTGTTAATATTTTGGATGCCAAAATAATCTTCACAGTATTTTACAGACTTGAGATGTATTTTTTTGGAATTATCAAAATCCTTAAGAATTAAATATGCCGTTCCCATTCTAAATAGGAAATCTAAATAAAGGCTGTCAACCGAGAAATCATTGACTTCGAAATATTCAATTATTTGAGTTCCATATTCAATTTGATTTTTAAAGTCTTTTTCTGAAGCAGCTTTCCAATATCGCTCACTTATATCATTAATAGATTGAGAATAAAAACATCCTGAAAATGAAAGAAAAAGTAAGAATAATAGTTTTTTCATAGTTTTTACACCTCCACCAAAATAAACGCAGCCAATAATACGGCTGAGGGTACTTCGCCTTAAATTCTAATTGTGTTTTGTTAAATACTTCGCGAATTATTGATTATTCAATGATACATAATGCATCAAATTTCATATATAATTACTCCTTCATCAATACTTCTATTTATTTCTATTTTTCTTCTTACTCTTACTCTTCTTTTTGTTTTTATCCTCAGGCTTTTCTTGTTCGTTAGCATCCTCAGTAATTACTTTTATGTCATTATTTGTTTCTTCCGCTTTAACCGGCTCTTCTTCAGGTTTACTTGAATCAACAAATTCCTGATAGGCATCCGATTTTATATCAACTTCCTTCCCTGGCATTATACCTTGAAGAACATCAATAAGTCCATCTAATTTCTTATCTTCATCCGTTCCTGAAAACCCTTGATAAAGACTTGAATTTTGGTGTATTCCATAATTATAATTTGTTTTATAAATATATCCAGTCAAAGAATTATAAAATATCCCCCACCCATGTTTATATCCATTCGAAAAATTACCAATGTAAAATGAATTGTTGTTGTACAAATAACTGCCCCAACCATTGCGAAATCCCTTAAAAAACTTTCCTTCATAAACTTCTCCGTTGCTATTTTTGTATCTTGAATAAGTGGATTTACAATCACCAAACGTGCAATTCCCCTTGCGATATCCATTAGTTTCCGTGTTAAGTTCAATAATGTATGCTTCTTGAATGTACTTTTTCATGTCAGCATATGAAATCCATACAAAACCATTATCTCCAAAATCGGTTCCATAACTATTCATCAATTCAAAGCTACCGCCAAATTTTGCGTCATCGTAACCAATTATACACATAGCATGACCAATATCATCTATATTCTCATTTTTGCTAGGAGACCATTTTCCATATTGCATCCCTGAACCAGTTGTAAAAGATTTAGTCACTTTCATTCCAACAGCAATTGTTTTTTTATTATTTAAAGTTGATTTTAATGTGTTTATCAAATCTGACTTGTAATTTAGTGTATAATAATTGTTAATGGTGTATTTTGATGCTATTGCTAACGCAAACTTATCAAACTCATGAGTAGAATTACATGAAAGCCATGGCGGAGAATATAAAGGCTTAGAGCCATAGTTCTTTAAAACGTCCATGGCATCACCCATAAATACACCATTTTGACACCACCCATCACTATATTCCCGAATAAGTGCATAAACAAAATCTGGATCCATAACACGTACTTGTTTTTTATAAAAATTAGTTTCACCCATTAGAATGTTTTGTTGCGTGCTCAACAAAGCATAGGAGGTCGCCCAACCAACGCAAGTAGAAAGTTGACCTTGACTTAAAACGGGAGGGCAATAAGCCCTATAAGATATTTTAGCAGGTAAATTTCCTGTTGCATATCCTTGTGAATTTTGTGGTTCATAAGCAGGCAAACTTTCATATTTTTCCTTGTCAAATTTTATTCCTTGAGTAAATAATGTTGCACTTATAAGGATGCTAAATAAAGAAATCAATAGTTTTTTCATGATTATTAGATTATATTTTGGATTAAATAAACTTTATAGGATTTAAATGAATCATAACGGATGACCCAATCTTCATAAACATAATAAGTATATAAATTTGATTGGTAGATTTTATCTGCAAATATACTTAACTGCATTTCGGTTAAGGCTTCAAATTGATTGCTAATGCTAAATTCAGCAATAAAAATTTTAGCTGAAATTGATCTATTTTCAAACTTTATATAATTTGCACCGACCCCTATTTTTTTAACCAATGAAGTATTCGAAAATGAATTTAATAATTTAGTTGTTGTATCTGCAATCAATCCAATTTTATTATCATAAAACACTTCAAATAGATCTTGATTTTTACTCATGATTCTATTCAAGGGGTTTAGATCAAGAGAAATAGGCTGAATGTTAAAAAACAATTTATCCAAATTTCTTTTTGAAAGCACATAAGTTTCAGCATTACTGATGAAGGAGCTTTTAGCCTTTTCTAAATCACCTTCATAATGACTAATTATTCCAGTCATTGTTATATATTGAGGGAGATTAAAACCTTTGATCTTAGAAAGAGAATATTTACAATCAGTCAAATGATCATTATTTATATCCACCTTAGAAAGTTCATAAACCAAATGTGAGATAGACAAATTTAAAAATGACCATTTATATTCGGAATTGTGATTTGCAATTTCAAAATATTTTATGGCAAGGTTTAAATTTGATGAAACATCAAAAAATGAACCTCGTTGAGTACCACTAATTAATTTTGTTTTCGAATCTAAAAAAATGGGCCATTCATATTTCTGAAAA
>CAMDSN010000137.1 GCA_945907225.1 Flavobacterium psychrophilum
TTCTTTCCCAACAAATTATACAACACATGATATTAATGATAACAGCATTGTGGAATATGCAGGATCATCCCAAGTAATAGCTACAACAAACAAGACAAATGATTATGATTATGGATTTTTAGAACTTTCGGGTACTGGAACTAAAACATTAGGAGGTGTTGTAGATGTTTACAATGATTTGACAATCAACGGTGGAAATTTAGTAGTAAATAATGGTGAAATTTTAAGAGTTAGAGACGAATTCAAAAATGTTTCAGGTACAGCAACATTTGAAAACAATGCCAGTTTAATTCAAGTAAATAATGTGTCAAATACTGGCAATATTACCTACAAAAGAATAGCACAACAAAGAAGATTAGACTATGTTTATTGGTCATCTCCAGTAAAGAATTTTAACCTCAGTAGTCATCCATCAAACGGTTTGAAATATTTATGGAATACCACCGTTACTAATTCGAATGGCACACAAGGCAACTGGCAGCCAGCCTCAGGAATTATGAATGCTGCAAAGGGCTATATCATTAGTGGCCCTAGTTCTTTTAACAATTCTGCTAATCAAAACTTAGAAGTACCGTTTTTTGGAGAACCTCGAAATGGAGATGTCAACATATCTATCAGCAGAGGCAATTATACTGGCAGCAATTATTTTCTTCCCAATGGTGTTCAGGTAACAAATTTGGAAGACAATTGGAATTTAGTAGGAAACCCATACCCTTCTTCAATTAGCAGCAGAGATTTCTTAACAAGTAATAGTTCGGTTTTAACAGATGCACTTTACATCTGGAGACATGGTTTCTTTCCATCATCATTAATAAACTCACCTTTCTATCAAAATTTTACTTATAACTACAACCCATTAGATTATATCCCTTACAACCTGACAGGTAATTTAGCAGGCACTAATCCTGATTATTTTATAGGTGCTGGTCAAGGATTTTTTGTATCTATGATTGATGGAACAGTTGATAGTTCAAGTATTACTTTTACAAATAATCTTCGTAACAAAACGTATACTAATGCTACCGGTACTGATTTCTTTAGATTAGCTAACCCAACAATTAGTTCTAACACCACCGAGTTTAACAGAATTTGGCTAGATATTCTTAAACAAGATCAACCTGGCGGAAGAACAATGTTTGGCTATGTTTCGGGAGCCACTATGCAAAGAGATAATTTGTATGATGCGACAACCACAAGTAACAATACGTTTAAAATATATACTTTAGAAGGGGAAGATAAGTATGTTATACAAGGAAGAGCAGTACCATTTGATGATAATGATTTTGTAACATTGGGCGTTGATGTTATAGAAAATGGCATTTATACCATAGCATTAGCTATGACTGATGGGTTATTTAACAATAATAGTCAGGATATTTTTCTCGAAGATAAATACACGAATACAATTCATAACTTAAGACAAAACCCTTATGTTTTTCCTTCTAATGCCGGAAGTTATTTAGATAGATTTTTGATTAGATATCGTGATGTTTCAAATTTAAATAGTGGTGGAAATATTGATAACAACTTTATAGCAATATGGACCAACAATAGTATAAATATCAAATCTGATTTACAAAGATTATCCCAAGTAATTGTATATGATGTTTTAGGAAGAAAAATAAATTCAACAGACAATATAGACAGCAATTCGATTGAAATTCCAAACTTAAAACGTAATAGTACTTACATCTTAAAAATAATACTTGACAACGGAATTATAGTTCATAGAAAAATAATTTTTTAAAAAATAAAATGAAATCAAATGATGAAGTTAAAGTAAAAAGACTATTTTAATTATGACATTAATTAAACTACTACATAACCAATTGACTTACTAAACCACTATAGACTTGAAGTCCATAGGTTTGGTTGGCAGACTAAAAGTCTGAACAGCTGTATTACTCTTCAATGATAAAGTTCCCATTATTATTATCATTTGTATGGATGGTCAAGGATGTCAATTTTTTGTGCAAACTATGTGCAAACTTTTGGGTTAAAAACACCCAAAATCAATAAAAATTTAGGAAAGATCTAAAATGGCTGAAACAAAAAAACCACTGAAAACAGTGGCTTTGTATGTGATTTAGAATAGGATTGGCCTACGCCCATCAATCAAAGCTCCGCTTTGAAAATAAAGGATTGGCTTACGCCCATCCATCAAAGCTCCGCTTTGAAAAAAGAAATGGATTGGCTTACGCCCTTCCCTAGAAGCTCCGCTTTGAAAATAAAAGGGATTGGCTCCGCCCTTCCCTAGAAGCTCCGCTTTGAAAATAAAAGGGATTGGCTCCGCCCTTCCATAGAAGCTCCGCTTTGAAAATAAAAGGGATTGGCTCCGCCCATCCATCAAAGCTCCGCTTTGAAAAAAGAAATGGAGAAAAAAAATACTCAAGTAAACTTGGATATTTTTTTTCTCCATTTCTTTTCATTCGTGAACGCTATAGGCTTATTTTCAAACCAAATCCTAGAATTTATAACTCATTTTGTTGAAAATATGCCGTAAAAAAACTCTAATTTTAATTGAAATATTTGTTTAGTTATTAAAATCATTTATAGAATTATTTAACGATTTATATCCGATTGTAATCTTTTATCATTATTTAACTCCAAATATAACTTCTTAAAAAAACCGCAATATGCACAGGAATCACTTTTATCAGGAATAGTTGTGCCTTGTAAGCAGGTATGCATTTCCAAAATAACATTATCTATCCAACTATCATCCCCTTCATAAGGAATAATATGGGAGTGAAATTGAATTTTATTATTAAACGCATCTGCTGTATTATCGCCTGTACAATACACAAAATAGGCTGTGTTAGAAACCTTCAATCCGTTTTTACGCAACAACCATTGGTAAACTTCCATCTGACGTTTATAACCTGCAGTCCAATCGGCTAATTCAATTACAGGACTGTCTTTTGCAGTTGCTTTATAATCTACAATATGATACTCACCTTTTGAGTTTATCCACAAATCATCAATTCCCCCATAAAGATGCAAGTCTCTTTCTAAATCTTGGAAAATAACACCATGTTGCATCGATTGTCTCCATTTATCCATCATTGTATGATTGGCAGGAATAGCATCAATACCAAATTCAATTTGTATAGGGTGTTTAGTTCCTGCATCCCGGTGACGGTCAAACTCTTTTTTTAAGAGCATATCTACGGCATTATTTAGGTTAAAAGGAAAACCTGGTGGTCGCTTTATTTTTTTTACTACATCAAGATAAAAGCAACGTGGACATTCTAAAAAAAGATCAATTTTACTTCTCGAAATTTTTATCATGGATAATGGTTTGGTGTTTAATTAATGAATTATTACGTTTAAAAATTGTCAAAATATACTAAAATTTTAATACTCCTTCAAAAATCGTTTTTGGCTTTCAGACAAACTTTCGATTCCGTTTAAATAAATGCAATCCAACAACACATTTAGAATTTCTTCTTTATTGATTTTTTTGTGATTCATTGGACTTATATTTACAATTGCCTCAATAAATTTTGAACTCCAAGCTAAATGTACTTTTGAAACAGCATTTTGAAAATAAAAAGCAATTGGAACTCTGTTTTTGTAAAATACATTAATCAGTTTTAAATGTTGCCTATCAGCCGAATTGATTGTTTCACTAAAATATAAAGTAGTATTTAATTGGTGTTCCAAACTAGAGGGTGTAAGGGCCGAATTGTTAACCTGAACATTTAAATAATCCCATTGATAAGCGATGTTGTAGGCATTATGCTGATTGATTTTTTCTAGAGTTTCAAAATCGGTTTCATCAAGAACTATTTGGAATGGTTTCTTAAAATACTTCTCAAAAGTAAACGATTGCAACTTTTCTAAATTGACGTTTAAAAATTCTGCAATCAAGTCATAACAAGCTATAATTGTTCCAAGAATTATCGTATCCTTATCAGCATAGATTTTAGTAATATACAATTCTATGTTGTTGTCTCTTTTTGATTGAACATCATCAAACTGTAATTTTAATAAATCAATTTGAGAAGAACACAAACCCAATTTGAGTGCGGAAAAATATAAATTTTCCCAAGTGGTATTTTCAAGATCGAAGCAAGTAATGTTTTGAGCTGGATTAAAAACGGTTGTTTGCATAGAAAAGAAATAAGGATTAATGAAGATTAACAATGCAAACCTAGTAAAGTGGTCGGTCAAAAAGTGGCAAAGTTAAAACCTTAAATTATTTACTATGCAAAAAAGTGTATAATGCTAATGCCTCTTTTAACTTAGGATACAAGGTAAATTCGCGGTAGCGATATTCACTTATAATATCATATAAACTCTCACCATTTGGCAATACAATGATTTTGGCTTTTTCAAAAGCATTGTGCCTTTTTAGGTTAATGGCTTTTCTGAAGACAACTGCTTCCTCTATGCTAGATTGGGTTAAGGAACAATATAACTGTTCCAGCTGGTAATGGTACAATAACTTACCGAAGGTATTTTCAAAATAACATTCGGTCTTTTTTGAAGCAAAAGAAACTTTAAAAAGTGATAAGTTATTTTCATCCACTTTAAAGAAACCATAATAACTAACCAAATACAATAACTCGGCAAAAGAACATTTGTTGAGTTGGGATAAATAATCAGAAAACTTATCTTTTGGCAGTTCTTTAATGCTGTTTAGAAATCGGATATAAAATACTATTGGTTTACCATCTTCTAGAGCATATACCAAATGAACCCATCTAAATTCATCGTTTTCTAATTGTTGTTGTTTTTGGTATTGAATAATAATAGGATAACAAATAAAATCTGTATCCTTTAAAGCAACTACCAATTCAATAA
>CAMDSN010000138.1 GCA_945907225.1 Flavobacterium psychrophilum
AGTGTTGATATCCCAGCTGAATTTACTTTGGGAGAGACATATCCAATTACAATTCACTATACAGCGCCTACTTCTTGTTATTTATTTAACTATTTTTATTATGAAAAAGATTTGAACATAAGAACTATTGCTATTGAAAATGCCATTGCTAATAGAAATAATTGTCAAGATTTGAATGTAGAAAATAGCTCAAAATCTTATACTTTTAATTTCTATGTAACGAGTAACGGCTCTTATATATTTAAATTTTATCAAGGAAAAAACAGTGAGGGAAATTCCATTTTTCTTGAATATGAAATTCCTGTTACAAATTAAAAAATCTGAAAATTTAGATGGCTTCCTTTCAGATGATAAAATAGTTGTTTGAGTAATAATTGCTCAAAAAAATTATTTATTATAAACTTGAAGTTGTTTTAAAATTATCTCTCGAACATTGTTCTTTAAGATATTTTTATAATCCGTGTTTTTATCTTTTGTGCTGTGGAATTTATGAATTTTCACGCGCATAATTCCTGGACTCCCACTAAAAAAAGTGAATGAAAATCGCTTTTTATTATCGGCAAATGTAAGTGGAACTACTTCTATTTGATGATCAATAGCCAACCGAAAAGCACCATCCTTAAAATCATCTAAAATAACTGATTCATCATGAGGTACGCCTCCTTCGGGAAAAATACAAATACTCAACCCATCATTTAGTCGCTTTTCTGCCCTGTCAAAAACAGCCAATCTGCTTTTTGAATTATTCCTGTCAACCAAAATACAAGTTCGCTTATAAAAGAAGCCAAAAAGGGGGATTTTTGCTAATTCTTTTTTTCCAACAAAAACAAATGGGTTTTTTACAGCGGAGAGCATTAGCATAATATCTGTCATTGAGGTGTGGTTAGTAACAAACATATAACTCTTGCCTGGTTGAATTTCCTCATCTACTTCTATCTTTATGCTAAATCCCATTCCGAATAATATAACTTTAGCCCAAATTCTAGCCATCCTAAAAAAATAAGGATACCAACTTTCTTTTAAAATTGAAATAAATAAAAACGGCATCATGATAACAATAGGAATTGCCATCAATACATAAAACCAAATTCGGTACACTAGCCAAAAAGTGAGTTTTATTATTCTCATGTTGTCAAATGTAAGGAAAGGTAGGTGAATTTTAATACAAAGGTTTAACTTTGCTAATAGAAAAAATTCAGAAGATGTCAAAAATACTAACCGGAATTCAAAGCACTGGCACCCCACATCTAGGAAACTTGTTGGGCGCAATTTTACCTGCCATTGCACTTTCAAAAAATCCTGAAAACGATTCGTTTCTTTTTATTGCCGATTTACATTCCATAACACAAATTAAAAGCGGAGCTGAACTTCGTCAAAACACATACAGCACAGCGGCTGTTTGGCTTGCATGCGGACTTAATGTAGATAAAGTTATTTTTTATCGTCAAAGTGATGTGCCACAAACAGCTGAATTAGCTTGGTATTTGAGTTGTTATTTCCCATTTCAACGACTAACCTTAGCGCATTCTTTTAAAGACAAATCGGATAGGTTAGAAGATGTAAACGCAGGTTTGTTCACGTATCCAATTTTAATGGCTGCCGATATTCTATTGTACGATGCTAATTTTGTTCCTGTTGGAAAAGACCAATTACAACATATCGAAATCACAAGAGATGTTGCTTCCCGCTTTAATAACCAAATGGGGGAAACCTTTGTTATTCCGGAGGCAATAATTGAGAATAACACGATGTATGTTCCCGGAACTGACGGCCAAAAAATGAGTAAGTCGAGAGGAAATATAATTAATGTTTTTTTAGAAGAAAAAGCCCTGAGAAAGCAAATTATGAGTATTGAAACGGATAGCACTCCTTTGGAAGAGCCAAAAAATCCCAGTGCTTGCAAAATTTTTAATTTGTACAAATTAATTGCATCGGAAACACAAATTACTTCTTTGCAAAAAAAATATGAAAATGCAAACAAAGATTTTGGTTATGGCCACGCCAAACAAGAATTATATGAACTTATAATAACTCAATTTAAAACCGAGCGAGAAAAGTATAATTATTATATGGATAATTTAAAAGAAGTTGATGAACTCTTGAAACAAGGCGCCGCTAAAGCTAGTGCGATTGCAGATGTTGTTTTGAAAAAAGTAAGGCACAAGCTTGGATTTGAATAAGGCTAAATAACTTCGAAATATTTACCTTGTAAAGGTCTTATCACTCCTTTCATTTCCATATTCAAAAGTAACGTTGACGTCCTATAAATTGGTAAATTACATTCAATTGCAATTATATCTAATAATTGCTTCCCATTTAATTGAAGGTAATTATATATGAGTTGTTCGTCAGGATCAAGGGTGATAAAAAGTTGTTTTTGTATTGGTGGGAGAACTTTGGCTTGTAAATCCCAATTCAAAATATAAACCAAATCAGCAGCAGAAGTTAATAAATGAGCACGTTGGGTTTTGATTAAATTATTACATCCTTGACTGTATTTATCAGTTATTCTGCCAGGAACGGCAAAAACATCTCTATTATAGTCATTTGCCATAAGTGCCGTTATCAAAGAACCGCCCCTTTCAGCACTTTCTATCACAATAGTGGCTTCACTGATTCCGGCAACAATTCTATTTCTTTTGACAAAATTCTCTTTTTCAGGGTTTGAATGGCTCCAAAATTCAGTGAGAAAACCTCCCGAATTTTTGATTGGTGTGACATATTTTTTGTGAGTTCTTGGATACGCCTGATTTAACCCGTGGGCCAAAACGCCAATAGTTTGAAGATTATTCCTAAGAGCCGCTTTGTGTGCTACAATATCTACTCCATAGGCAAAACCACTAACAATAATAGGATTAAATATTGCTATATCTTCAACTAACCTTTCACAAATTTCTATCCCTTGTGAAGTTACATTTCGAGTGCCAACTACACTAATTAATTTTCTGTTTTCAAAATTTATAGATCCACTTGAAAAAAGAAGCACTGGACCATCATTACAATGTTTTAACTTATGGGGATAGTTTGAATCTTGATAATAAAGCACTTTGATTTTTTCATCTTCAATAAACCTCATCTCATGTTCTGCAATTTTAAAGATTGATTTATCTTGAATGTTTTTAATCAATACCTCCCCTATACCATCAATCCGTTTTAATATTTGAGGTTTAGATTTAAAAACATTTTCTGCAGTACCACAGCAATTTAATAGCTTTTTAGCCACTACATCTCCAACGCCTTCTACTTTCAAAAGGGCTAAAACATATAATAAATCCGTCATTTTGTAATGTTTTTATTACAAAAATAATTTATTTATTCCTTTGTTAATAATTTTACTTAGAAAATAATTTTATTTTAACCGATTTCTCTAATTTTGTTTTTATGAAAATTGAACAATATATTAATCAATTGCTTTACCGTTATCAGTGTGTAACGGTTCCTGGGTTCGGTGCTTTTCTCACTGAAGTACAGTCGGCACATTTAGACGAAACTTCGCATTCGTTTTATCCACCAAAGAAAATTGTTTCATTTAATCCTTATATTAAAAATAATGATGGATTATTGGCTAATCATTTAGCGGTTTCAGAAAAGATATCATATGAAATTGCCGTTTCGATTATTCAAAATGAAGTCTCAAGTTGGAGAAATAAAATTCAGGAAATTGGTGGGTTTTCATTAAATAATATTGGTGAATTTTCATTAAACTCTGAAAAAAACATTATTTTCTTTCCAGTAGATCAAGTAAATTATCTTACCGCTTCTTTTGGTTTATGCTCATTTGTATCACCAAGAGTAAAGCGAGAAATTTACAATGAAATAGCAGAGCAGTTTGAAGAAAAAGCAACAGTTGTTTTCACTCCAAATAGAAAAAGAAAGTATACATTCCTTAAATATGCTGCTGTTTTCTTGCTTTCAGCCGGTTTTACTGGAGCATATGGATTTAAGTATTATGAGGATAAAATAGCGCAAGAAACTCTTGTGGTACAATCTAATGTTCAGAAAAAAGTAAATCAAAAGATTCAAGAAGCAACTTTTTACATTACAAATCCATTACCAGCTGCTACGCTTACTATTCCTGTAGAAAAAATGCCTTATGGTGTTGTTGCCGGAGCCTTTAGAATTGAAAGTAATGCCGAAGAACAATATCAAAGATTAATAAAATTAGGTTTTAAAAACGCAAAACGTCTAGCACCAAACAAGTACGGTTTATATACAGTGCTATATGGAAGTTATGCTACATATTCAAAAGCACATTCAGTCATGAAAGACCTTCAAAAATTTGACAATAAATATGCTTGGCTAATAGTAGAATCGTTGTAATATTATCCCGAGAAATCGGGATTTTTTTTTTAATAACTATCAATATTTTCTTTACATGAATTCAAGACACCCATCAGAATCACTTACCATCTTGACTGATATGGTTTTACCTGGTGAAACAAATCCGTTACACAATCTTTTTGGGGGAG
Organism: Flavobacterium psychrophilum; assembly: GCA_945907225.1. Taxonomy (GTDB): domain Bacteria; phylum Bacteroidota; class Bacteroidia; order Flavobacteriales; family Flavobacteriaceae; genus Flavobacterium; species Flavobacterium psychrophilum_Q. The sequence continues at coordinate 4,470 of CAMDSN010000138.1, forward strand.
AATTATTAGCGCGAATGGATAGAGCGGCAAGCATTTCGGCTAGAAGACATTCTAGAAGAACATCTGTAACAGCTTCTGTAAATCATGTTGCGTTTAATAAAACCATCCCGCTTGGTAGTGTCGTTACTATTGAAGCAAAAGTTTCCCGTGCATTCACAACCTCTATGGAAATTTATATTGATGTTTGGATAGAAGACCGTGAATCTGGTAATAAAACAAAAGCAAACGAAGCCATATATACTTTTGTTGCTGTTGATGAAAGTGGTAATCCAGTTTCTGTTCCAAAAGTAGATCCACAAACCGA
>CAMDSN010000139.1 GCA_945907225.1 Flavobacterium psychrophilum
TTAGGTAAAATTATAATTAAATCTAATGCATTATGACTAGTGGTTTTTAATAGTTCATTTGCAAGCCGATTAAGAAATGAAAGTTTTGACATGTTATAAAAATAAAAAAAACGCTCCAATAAACGGAGCGTTTTTAGAAATTATTTTAAGTTTGAGTTATTTTACTAACTTAACCTCAACTCTTCTGTTATTTGCTTTCCCTGCTTTAGACTTATTTGAATCAATTGGCATTTTTGATCCGAATCCAGCAGAAGTAAGTCTTTCATCAGCTATACCATTTTGAACTAAATATTCTTTAACCGCTAAAGCTCTTTCTGCTGACAACTTCTGATTAAAAGCATCTCCCCCAACATTATCAGTATGCCCTTCAATAGAGAACTTCGCTGTAGGGTACTCTTTTAAGATACTAGTGATTGATTGTAAAACTGGATATGTTTGCTGTATGAAGGAAGCTTTTCCCGTTTCAAACAAAATAGTTTTGGCGTATTCATTTAGCTTTCTAACTGCCTCTTCTGTAACATCTGGACAACCGTTGTTTGCTGCAGATCCAGCAACATCTGGACATTTGTCATCTTTGTCAAAAACTTTATCTCCGTCTTTATCTTCCCAAGGACAACCCGCATTTTCTTTTGGTCCTTTTTCTTTTGGACACTTATCTGTTTTATCAGCGATGCCGTCGCCATCAGCATCCGGACAACCTGCTAAAGATTTTAAACCTGCAACATCTGGACAAGCATCATCTTTATCAGCGATTCCGTCTGCGTCTGTATCAGGACAACCATTGAATTCAGCAGGACCAGCAACATCTGGACAAGAATCATTAGCATCAGTAATACCATCAGCATCTGTATCAGGACAACCATTGAATTGTTTTAACCCCGCAACTTCTGGACAAGCGTCTTCTTTATCATAAATTCCATCCCCATCAGTATCTTTCCCTCCAAATTTGAATGTAAGGCCTGCAAAATGTTGCATGTGTGACGGCATGTCTTCACGAACATCTTCAAATGATTGTTTATATGTTGATCTCCATGAGAAACCAACAGTTTCTGTAAACCAATAAGTTAATCCTAAACCTCCATTTAGAGTTCCTGCATTTAAATCTTCTCCAATCCATGTATATCCACCACCAAAATGAATGGATGGATCAAATTTCTTAGATTTAATAGCGTTCATTAAGCTATAATTTATTACACCATCAATAGCATAATAATTTTTATCTCCTGGATTAATTACAGGATAAGTTCCATCAATTGCTTCTGGCAAAACATATTTTGTAAGTTTGTTTACAGAACCAGTAACTCCAAATGAAAAGTTATCTCCTACATATTTGGATACTCCCACATAAGAAACAGCTGGAATATAATTCCAATTGTCTTTGGCTTTGAAAAAATGAGAAAATTGATCTTCTAACTTAGAAGCAGCGCTAACTCGAGTATCTACTGCGTTTGCCCCAAACGAAATCGCCCAAGTGTTATTGTTGTCTTGAGCTTGTATGCTGAAACCAGCTAACATAACTAAAACAATAAAAAATTTGTTAAGATGTTTCATACTTAATTTAATTGGTTTATAAGTCGACAAAAATAAGTGGATAAATTATAATATCAAAATTTTTTATTAATAATAAACCATTATATCACATTTAACCCCTTTGCAACATCAAAAAAGGCCAATAAAGCTTTGTCTAATTGCTCTTTAGTATGTGCTGCAGATAATTGAACACGAATTCGTGCTTTGTCTTTTGGAACTACGGGGTAAAAAAATCCAATAACATATATCCCTTTTTTCAATAATTCATCTGCCATGATTTGTGAAAGTTTTGCATCATAAAGCATTACGGGGACAATTGCTGAATCCCCGTCTATAAAATCTATTCCTATTTTTCTCAAACCATCTTTGAAATAATTTGTATTCCATTCTAATTTATCTCTTAAAAGCGTATCCTTTTCTAATAACTCAAATACTTTAATTGACGCACCAACAATGGCGGGGGCTAAAGAATTTGAGAATAAATAAGGTCTTGATCGTTGACGTAACATTTCTATAACCTCTCGTTTTGCCGTGGTATACCCGCCCATTGCCCCGCCCAATGCTTTTCCGAGTGTCCCCGTAATAATATCTACTCTTCCCATAACTCCTTTTGCTTCCAAAGTACCTTTGCCTGTGGCCCCTATAAATCCTGTTGCATGACATTCGTCAACCATAACTAAAGCATCATACTTATCCGCTAAATCACATATTTTGTCCAAGGGCGCAACCAAACCATCCATTGAAAAAACCCCATCAGTTACAATAAGTTTAAAACGATGTTTTGCTATAATAGCATTTTTTAATTGATCCTCTAAATCTTCCATATTGGAATTTTCATAACGATATCGTGCGGCTTTACACAAACGGACACCATCAATAATTGATGCGTGATTTAAGCTATCAGAAATAATACAATCCTCATCGTTTAATAGCGGTTCAAAAACGCCGCCATTTGCATCGAAAGCAGCAGCATATAAAATAGTGTCTTCAGTTCCGTAAAATTCGGATATCTTTTTTTCCAAGATTTTATGAATATCTTGAGTCCCACAAATAAACCGAACCGATGACATTCCGAAACCATGAGTATCTAAAGTGTCTTTTGCCGCTTGAATAACTTCGGGATGTGAAGACAGCCCAAGATAATTATTAGCACAAAAATTTAATACTGTCTCGCCATTAACTTTAATTTCCGCGCCTTGAGCCGAAGTTATTATACGTTCTCTCTTTAAAATCCCGTCTTTATCAATGGTGTTTAATTCATTTTGTAAATGCTGTTGAATCTTACCGTACATTTTATAACTTTTTTAATTTACAAATTTATTACTTCCACAGTTTCACCAATGAAAACCAATGCTTTTTTTGTGACTTTATACCCCATTTTCTCAATTGCAATTTGATAATCTGATAACTGTTTTTGGTATTTTGATTGTTTTGCCCCTGTTTTGTAATCTAATAATAAAACTTCTTTTTTAGTATTGATTACTAGTCTGTCCGGCTTCAATAAATTTCCTTCGTTTTGAATAATCGTTCTTTCGTTCAATACTTTGTTTTCACTACAAAAATATGCACTTAAGTCACTATGATTTAATACATTCTCTAAGGTTTTATTGACCTCGCCTCTTTGTTCGGCAGTAATTAACCCGCTTTCAATAGATTTTGTAATTGCTAAATCTAAGTCGTCTTTGTATTGAATCAATGACAAAATTTCGTGCAAAACATTTCCATACTCGATTGCTTTCTGCTGTTTTGTATCCCACATTAAACTTTCCTTTTGTGCAATTTTAATATTGTTTGGGTGTAATGTTGCTTCTAGACGAGGAATAGTTTTTGTGTTTTCTTTAACCAATTCTGATACCGATAATTTATTACTTAAGCCAAATTCGTATACTAATTTATCCAAGTCATACAGTTGATTATCTTCCAAAAACGTAATGAAAAAAGAAGCCATATTTGCCGGATAACTTTGATCTTGATTTTTACTAACAACCCCAGAAATAATATATAATTGTTCTTCAGCTCTTGTTAATGCAACATATAAAACATTGATGTCGTCTAATAATTCTTCTTGCTTTTTTTGAATGTAGGCTTGAGCTGATTCTTCTCCAAAATTTGCCACATTGTTATTCTTATCCACTAATATCTTTGGCAGCCCTATAACAGATGAATCAGCAGAAAGCCACATTTTTTCTCTTGGCCCTTTGGTGTAATCTTCTTCAGCAAAAGGGAAGATAACTACCGGGAATTCTAATCCTTTAGAAGTATGGATAGTCATAATTCGAACCGCTTCTTTTCCTTCAGGTGAGGGGATGCTTAATTTTCCCGAATTTAAATTCCAATAATTTAGAAAATCTGATATTCCGGTTTTTTTTACTAAATCTTGTTCCAAAACGATATCTAGAAAATACTGCACGTAAGCGTTTTGTTTTTGAAGTGGAATTATACTCGAAATGATTTTTTCAACTACTTCGTACAATGACTTTTTCCGTGAAGAAACAAAAGAAAAATAGATATTGAACTTGGCTAACCAGTTTTCAAGTTCAGCTTCTTTTTGTAGGGCTAACCCTTCGGCTATAAAATCATGAATATCTGGTTTTTGATTGTTATTTGAAACAATGTAATATAAAAAAATTGCCTTAGCTTCACTGTCTCTCTTGTTCTTTAAATAGCATAAAACGGCAATAATACACTGCACCTCAGATGAGGCTCCAATTAATAAACTTTCTGAAGACAATATTGGAACTCCTTTTTGGTTCAAATAATTTGCTATCGCGCTCCCTTCACTTTTCTTTCGTGTTAAAATAACAATTTCCTTATAGCTAAATCCTTTAGATTTTACATTTTCAATTGTATTAAAGGTTTCAAGTAAATATAAGTCTTCTTTCTCCAATACATCCACCCCTGAACTTGCAGTTCCCCCTGATGCTTTATCTAATGAAATAAATGAAATATTTACATAACCTCCTTTTTTATTATTTTCTTTCTGAGAACTATGGTTTTTATATAAATCTTTATAGTCTTGATTTGAAAATTCATTGGCTATGAATCGGAAAAACTTGTTGTTAAAACTAATAATTTCCGAAAAACTTCTATAATTGGTCTCTAGTGAATGTACCTTTTTGTCCGGATTGTTAAATGGGTTTTTGGACTTGCTTAATTCGATAAACTGCTCAGCTTTCCCTCCACGCCATCTATAAA
>CAMDSN010000140.1 GCA_945907225.1 Flavobacterium psychrophilum
TTTGGTTATTCCTATGATTTGAATACTTCTAGAATTGGACGAACCCAAGGTGTGCATGAACTTTCCTTGACATGGCAATCTGATTACACATGTAACAAATGTGATAATTATAAAGTAAAATTAAAACGAAACGGCGAAGCAGGATTCACTCGATAGTGTATTAACAAACAACATATTCAGTAATTTCTAAACCATATCCGATCATCCCAACTCTTTTGGCTTGAGTGCTATTTGAAATTAATCGTATTTTAGAAACATCAATATCGTGAAGTATTTGGGCACCTATTCCAAAATCTTTCACATCCATCCGTATTTGCGGAACTTTAAAATTCCCTCCAGCTTGTAAAATTTTTAACTCATTTAATCTGTGAAGTAAGTCGGAGGAATCTACTTCCTGATTGATAAATAATATTGCACCTTTTTCTTCTTTGATTATTAGATTAAAGACATCCTCTAACTTTTTGTCCATTGGCGATGATAATGCATTCAGAATGTCATTATTCGCTTGAGTGGAATTGACTCTTGTTAAAATTGGATCCCCAATATTCCAACTTCCCTTTGTTAATGCTAGATGCACTTGCTTGTTGGTAGTTTGCTGGTAGGCTCGTAATCTAAACTTGCCAAAACGTGTTTCAATCTCAAAATCATCTTTTTTATCAATCAAGCTGTCATGTTTCATTCTGTAGGCAACTAAGTCCTCAATGGAAACTAATTTAAGATCAAATTTTTTGGCTACTTCAAACAGTTGTGGTAAGCGAGCCATAGATCCGTCATTATTCATAATTTCTACAATTACGCCGGCGGGTTTAAATCCTGCTAGTCTTGCAAAGTCAATTGCAGCTTCCGTATGCCCCGTTCTTCTTAAAACACCCCCATGTTTTGCTGTTAGCGGAAATATATGACCGGGTCTAGCTAAATCATATGGCTTTGTTTTATTATCCACTAAGGCTAGTATCGTTTTTGCTCTGTCAGCTGCTGAAATACCTGTTGTTACTCCGTGACCTTTTAAATCTACAGAAACTGTAAATGCGGTTTCCATGTGATCAGTGTTGTTTTTTACCATCGAATGTAATTCTAATTCATCACATCGTTTTTCGGTTAAAGGGGCACAAATAAGACCTTTGCCATGAGTGGCCATAAAATTGATCATCTCAGGAGTAACTTTTTCAGCTGCAGCCAAAAAATCGCCTTCATTTTCTCTATCTTCATCATCAACTACAATAATGACTTTGCCTTGACGAATATCTTCAATGGCTTCTTCAATTGTATTGAGTTTTATTTTTATATCGCTCATTAGAATGTGTTGTTTTTTTGTTCCTTTAAAATCCCATTCACCATTACATTATTATATAAAAAAAATAAGATGTAAAATGGAAATCCAGCGGCCACAATTATAAACATAGAAATATCGTTTTTTGACTTGACTTCATTAGTGATTTTTTTTAATCTTACTTGCGCATTCACTACTGCCAAATAAAAAATAATTGACACTATAATAATTATAATAGTTCCAATCAGACTTGTAGGTTTTCCATAAAAAGACGCTAGGAGTAATAGAAAATATACTAGTAAGGCAATAAAACTATTTTTTTTATACTGGGATGCAAGTTTGTTTAAATACTCATAATTCACATCACTTTTTATATTCGTTTCTGCTATTTCGGATGAATTCGATTTTTTAAACAATGAAAATAACTTTGATTTTGATTTAATTGTATTTAAAAACAACTTATACGAATTTGTTACCCATTCAAAATTAATTGTTATACCACGGTCATTTGTGGCTCTTCTTGTCAAAACAATTGCTAATGGCATTAAAACAATGGTAGACATCCAGCATCCTAGAAATGGGGATATTTCATTTTGTTGCGCTACTTTTTTTCCAAAAGTATTTATGAAGTGAAATATTATAAAAATTAGAATAGCAAAGACAATTGGCAATCCTAAACCACCTTTTCTAATAATAGCGCCTAGGGGTGCTCCAATAAAAAACATTAATAAACAAGCAAATGCAATTACAAATTTATCATAAAGCGCAATCCAATGCTGGTTGATATTTATTTGTTTGTTATTTAATTCAAAATTTGAATTATCTAATGAAAAATTAGTTGCGTCAACTGCGCTACTTGCAACTCTTAGGATTTGTGATTTATCATTTGCATCCTTAAAATTATCGAGTATGTTTAGCGAGGTAAATTTTGGCGCAGTACTACTTGGATTTAGATTAGAATTGGTGATTGCTGAACGGGCATTCATGTTTTCTGCAATTGAAACGGCATCTCTGTTGTACGTTTTTTGAAGTGAGTCAAGCGTGAATTTTAGCTCACCAACGGTAAGCATTGTGTTAGTATTAGTAATCTGTTCTTCATCTAAACTAGATGAATTTAATTTTGATAAATCAATGTTTATTACATAGGTTTTGAATTCGCTTTTCGCAAAAGGAACTTTAATTCTATCTTCATATTTAGCTGGTATAATATCTTCATAATAATTTCCATCTTTTAATACTAATTTCAAGACGTTCGAATTTTCATTACTAACCAGTTCTCCTTTTTTTGCTTTTATTACGGTATTACTTCCAGCACCCATTGTAGAAAGTTTGTGAATTGTAATTCCTTCTAAAAATCTACCTTCTTCACCTATTTTTTTTTCAACCTTTATATTGTAGGCACCCACTTGGCTAAATTGTCCTTCGGCGATAGCCATGGCAGGTTTAACCTGTGCAATATTACGTCTAAAGTTTATAAATTTATATTCGGCGTACGGAATAACATTATTAGAGAAAAGGAATGCAACGATACTTAGCAAAGAAATAAATATAATAAGCGATTTCATGGATCGTTGTAATGAAATTCCAGATGATTTCATAGCAGCAAACTCATAATTTTCGGCAAAACTTCCAAAAGTCATAATTGAAGCCAAAACAACTGATAATGGGAGTACAAGCGGAATGATACTTGGCATTTTAAAGAGAAGGAACTTTAAAATCATTATAAATTCTAAATCCTTTCCAGCGAGTTCAGAAATAAAAAGCCAAACTACTTGTAATACAAAAATGAAAAAAAGAATAACAAATACAGATGTAAATGTTGTTATGAAGGTTTTTAATAAGTACTTGTCAAGTATTTTCACTCGAAATTAATCTAGTTTATTGATGTAGTATTTTGGATATTTACTAGCTACAAATGTAAACTGATTTTTTGATAAAGGTTGGTTGGTTTTAAAAGAATTAACAGTTATGGTTGTTTTAGTGCCATTTTTTCCAATCTCTATAACATTGTAAATGTTTTTAGTTTGAGAATCAATACCTAGTAATACTTCTTTGCGCTGGTCTTTACTGTTAATGGGAACGAGTTTTATGTATTGAATTTTTCTTCCTTTAACATCTTGTAGTATGTCCCAATAATTTTTGTAACCGTTATTAAAAAAAGTTAGCATTTTTGAAGGAGTAATTTCAGTATCATTTTTTTCGTTAGCACTTGAAATAGTAATTTCTTCATCTTCTGGTACGATTGTATAATTTTTTTTGCCGTCAAAAATTTTTGTTATTCCCATCAAATTTAAAACATATTTATTATCCTGAATAATAACATTTCCCTTACTTTCTTTATTGATGTTTTCTTTACTATTACTAAGTGTATATTTAAAATCGATAGTAATATTTTGGTGTGATTTTATTTTAGCGGTTACTTGATCCAATAAATCTTTAGCTTTTTTATCTTGTGAGTTCGCATAAAAAGTCACAAAGAGTAAAATAGCATAGTTTGCTAGTTTTTTCATTTTAATTATTGTTTTGTTCGTTGTTGAAGAATTGTTCCAATGAAGCTAGGTCTGTAATATTTACACTTCTTGCCTTGCTACCTTCAAAAGGCCCAACTATACCCGATGCTTCTAACTGATCAATTAATCGGCCAGCTCTGTTGTAACCTAATTTGAGCTTCCTTTGCAATAATGATGCCGAGCCCTGCTGAGCTATAACTATTATTTCTGCCGCTTCTTTAAATAAACTATCTCTCTCTGAAATGTCAAATTCAAGGTTTATGCTTCCTCCGTCCTCTCCAACGTATTCGGGTAATAAATAGGCACTTGGATATGCTTTTTGGGAACCGATATAATCAACAATTCGCTCAACTTCTGGAGTGTCTACAAAAGCACATTGCACGCGTACCAAATCATTTCCATTTGAATATAATAAATCACCACGTCCAATTAATTGGTCTGCACCTTGCGTGTCCAATATTGTCCTAGAATCTATTTTAGAAGTAACTCTAAAAGCAATTCTAGCTGGAAAATTTGCTTTTATAATCCCTGTAATTACATTCACCGATGGTCGTTGAGTAGCAATGATCAAATGAATTCCGATAGCACGGGCCAACTGAGCCAAACGGGCAATTGGCGTTTCAACTTCTTTACCTGCAGTCATAATTAAATCAGCAAATTCATCAACAACTAATATAATATAGGGGAGGAATCGGTGGCCGTTTTCAGGATTTAATTTTCTGCTTTTAAACTTTTCGTTGTACTCTTTAATATTTCGAACCATAGCATCTTTGAGTAAAGAATACCTATTGTCCATCTCGATACATAAAGAATTTAACGTATTAATAACTTTATTATTGTCTGTAATAATAGCATCGCCATCATCAGGAAGTTTTGCTAAATAGTGTCTCTCAATTTTGTTAAACAGTGTAAGCTCTACTTTTTTGGGGTCA
>CAMDSN010000141.1 GCA_945907225.1 Flavobacterium psychrophilum
CTGTCTTACAAAGGTGCTTTGTTGAAACACCACCTTGACGGTGGCGTGAGAAAAGGAGCCTTGTCTCAAGAACAAGCTGATGCAAAATTAGCAAAATGGATTGAAGAAAAAGCCGGGAAGGTTGATTCTAAAAAAGAAGTTTTGTCTAAGGCACAAGCCGCTGCTAAAGCTAAAGCCTTAAAAGCTGAAAAAGAAGCAAATGACAAACGTGCTGCCGCTGCTTTAGAAGCTACTAAAGTTGAAGAAAAAATTGTAGCTGAACAATCTGCAGAAGAAGAAACAGCAGCTGTAGAAGAAGCAGTTGTAGCTGAAGAAATAGTTGCAGATGAAGAAGTACAAGCTGTAGAAGAAACAGTTGTAGCTGAAGAATCAGTTGCAGAAGCAGCTACTAATGAGGAAGCCCCTGCTATTGAAGAAACTAACGAGGAAACCGAAGCGTAAAACTTCTAGCAATTATGCGTAAAGAAGATTGTTTCTATTTAGGTAAAATTGCAAAAAAATTTAGTTTCAAAGGTGAGGTATTAATATACTTAGATACAGACGAACCTGAATTATATCAAGATATGGAATCTGTTTTTGTTGAATATAACAAAAATTTGATTCCATATTTTATTTCCAATAGTTCCCTTCACAAAAATGACTTTCTGCGCGTTAATTTTGAAGATATTAATAATGAAGCCGAAGCAGATAGTATTCTTAATTGTGAAGTGTATCTTCCTCTATCAATGCTGCCAAAATTATCGGGAAATAAATTTTACTTTCACGAAGTCATTGGTTTTGAAATAGAAGATATTCGCCTTGGCGTTTTCGGTAAAATTATTTCTATTAACGATTCTTCCGCACAACCTTTATTTGAAGTTTTAAATGGGAATACTGAAATACTGGTGCCAATGATTGATGCATTTTTAGTTAAAATTGACCGCGTAAACAATAAAGTTATAATGGATTTACCCGTGGGCTTGGTAGAAATGTATTTATAATTGACAATTGACAGTTAACAATTGATAATTATTAGAAGCTATTACCTGCTATTCATTACAATCTTTTTGGTTTTGTCACACCGAGTGCAGTCGAGATGCTTTTCATAAAAACAAAAAAGGATTTTCATTTCTATCAGGGCTAGGTTACTATCTTTCTTAAATCTTTTTTATTATCAATTATCCATTGTCAATTATCAATTAAGAATGTTTCAATTCAAACAATTTAACATTAACCAAGAGCGATGTGCTATGAAGATTGGCACTGACGCTGTTTTGCTTGGTGCTTGGTGCCCCATTAACAATAACCCTTTTTCTATTTTAGACATTGGTGCCGGAACAGGTATTCTCTCCTTAATGTTGGCACAAAGAAGTAATGCTCAACAAATTGATGCAGTTGAAATAGACGAGAATGCTTATGAGCAATGTGTTGAAAACTTTGAAGCATCACATTGGGGCGATAGGCTATTTTGCTATCATGCAAGTCTGAACGATTTTATAAACGAACCAGAAGATCAATACGATATTATTATCTCTAATCCTCCGTTTTATTCAGAAGATTATAAAACGGATAATTCACAGAGAGATTTGGCCCGGTTTCAAGACGCCCTCCCTTTTGAAGAATTGGTTAAAGCAACTACTTTGTTGTTGTCAGAAAATGGAATTTTTGCTGTCATAATACCGTTCAAAGAAGAGAATCGATTACTTAATTTATGTGCACAAGCAGAACTATTTCCAATAAAAATGACTCGGGTGAAAGGGACTCCTACTGGCCCAATTATTAGAAGTTTAATCGCTTTTAAACGTTATGAATTACCTGTGTTAAGTGCAAATGAATTGGCAATAGAATCTTCACGCCATGTATATACAGAAGCGTATACAAAATTGACTAGGGATTTTTATTTAAAGATGTAATTTTGTTAAATTTATAACAATTGTTAATCGAAATTTAAATTAAGTTTATTTAGCTTTGCAAACGTTTTCGTGATTAAAGTATTTTAAACAGCTTTTCAACGCACAATAAAAACACTATGAAACCAGATTTATTTCAATCCCCCGATTATTATTTATTGGATGATTTACTTACCGAAGAACATAAACTTATTCGTGATTCGGCTAGAGCCTGGGTGAAACGAGAAGTCTCGCCAATAATTGAAGATTATGCTCAACGAGCAGAATTTCCAAAACAAATCATCAAAGGTCTAGGGGAAATTGGTGGATTTGGACCCTATATCCCCGAAGAATATGGCGGAGCAGGTTTAGACCAAATTGCTTATGGACTTATCATGCAGGAAATTGAAAGAGGTGACTCTGGTGTTCGATCAACCTCATCAGTTCAATCCTCATTAGTAATGTACCCTATTTGGAAATTTGGTGACGAAGCACAACGACGCAAGTATTTACCAAAACTAGCCACTGGAGAATTCATGGGTTGCTTTGGATTAACAGAACCCGATTTTGGTTCAAATCCAAGTGGTATGGTAACAAACTTCAAAGATATGGGGGATCATTACCTATTGAATGGCGCTAAAATGTGGATATCTAACGCTCCTTTCGCCGATATCGCAGTTGTTTGGGCAAAAGATGAAAACGACAGAATTCATGGACTTATTGTTGAACGTGGAATGGAAGGATTTTCTACACCAGAAACACACAATAAATGGTCTCTTAGAGCATCCTCTACAGGAGAATTGGTTTTTAATAATGTAAAAGTGCCTAAAGAAAACCTAATGCCAGGAAAATCGGGCCTTGGCGCTCCAATGATGTGTTTAGATTCAGCACGATATGGAATTGCTTGGGGAGCAATTGGCGCTGCCATGGATTGTTACGATACAGCTTTACGCTACGCAAAAGAGAGAATCCAATTTGACAAACCCATTGCGTCATTTCAATTGCAACAAAAAAAACTAGCAGAAATGATTACCGAAATAACAAAAGCCCAATTATTAACATGGAGGCTGGGTGTTCTAAAAAATGAAGGCAGAGCCACAACTGCTCAAATATCTATGGCTAAGAGAAATAATGTGGATATGGCAATAAATATTGCCCGCGAAGCTAGACAGATTTTAGGGGGGATGGGTATAACTGGAGAATACTCAATTATGAGACACAGTATGAATTTAGAAAGTGTTATCACTTATGAGGGAACCCATGACATACACTTGTTAATTACTGGAGCAGATATAACAGGTATTCCTGCATTTAAATAAAAAGATTAAACAATAAATAAAATTGATATAAAATGCTTCTCTGTGATGGAAAGCATTTTTACTTTTGTCTTGATTTTATTTTTATTACAAAGAAACAATAATATGACTATTTCATTAATCAACTCAAAAATCCAAAGCCACAAAGATCTTTTATTACACCATTCGCTTTATGAAAAAGTAAAAACGATAGATGACCTTCATCTGTTTTTAGAAAATCATATTTATGCTGTATGGGATTTTATGTCATTATTAAAAGCTTTGCAACAAAAATTAACATGTACAACCACGCCCTGGTTTGCTTCATCAAATCCAGAAACTCGTTATTTAATTAACGAAATTGTTCTTGCTGAAGAAAGTGATTTGAGTTATAATGGAACGCGTTTGAGTCATTTTGAAATGTACATAGAAGCGATGCAAAGTTGCGGAGCAAATACGAAAGAAGTACAAGCCTTTTTGCAAAAAGTTGTAGAAAATAAAAATATATTTATAACCATCAAGCAAAGTAATTTACATTCAAATATAAAATCCTTTTTAGACTTCACTTTTAAAATCATTGAAGAAGGAAAAACACATAAAATTGCTGCCGCTTTCACTTTTGGAAGAGAAGATTTAATTCCAAATATGTTTACAGCGATTCTCAAAAACTTTCAGAAAAACTTTCCAGAAACAAACTTATCAGAGCTGATTTATTACTTTGAAAGACATATCGAATTAGATACTGACGAACATGGTCCAATGGCAATGCAAATGATAACAGAACTTTGTAAAGAGGATCCAGTAAAGTGGGCTGAAGTAGAAGAAATAGCCATCCAATCACTAGAAAAAAGAGTGGGTCTTTGGGATGCTATTGAAGAAAAAATAGTGACAAGTTTACAGCTTGCCTAATTTAAATAAAAATTTATAAAACGGTTGTTTTTATATTATTATCGAAAAATTTTATTGTTCAGGAGCAATTTCTATTGCTAAACCATCTAAAGAAACGGTAATTGGAATTTGACATCCCAGCCTAGAGTTTTCATTGACGTGATAGGCGTCTAAGAGCATTGCGTCTTCGTCAGAATTTCTATCAAACGAAATGACATCATTCAAAACATAACATTGACAGGAAGCACACATGGCCATCCCTCCACAAACTCCTATAGTCCCTTCTTCAGCAAGTTCAAAGGCGCGAATTACTTCCATGACGTTCATATTCATATCTAGGGGAGCTTGAACTTCGTGAGTTACTCCTTCCCGATCTGTAATGAAAATTGTTATATCTAGGGCCATTAATCTATTGATTTTACGACAGCTTTTTCAGCTTCTTTTCTAGTGCCGTCAAAACCATCAACACCAGAAACTGTGGTGTATTTTAAAACATATTTTTTTCCTGGATTGATACGTTGGTAAACACTTTGACACATTAATGTTGCTTCGTGAAAACCACACAAAATTAATTTGAGTTTTCCTGGATAAGTATTAACATCCCCAATAGCGTAAATGCCTTCAATATTCGTCTGATAATCAAGAGCATTATT
>CAMDSN010000142.1 GCA_945907225.1 Flavobacterium psychrophilum
AAAGCTAAATACCCTCAATATGCGCACTTGTTTAACGACCAAATCACCTATCATATTAACCCAACTGGTAAGTTTGTTATTGGTGGGCCACACGGTGATACGGGCTTAACAGGCAGAAAAATTATTGTGGATACATATGGTGGAAAAGGAGCTCACGGGGGTGGTGCTTTCTCTGGAAAAGACCCGAGTAAAGTAGACCGTTCTGCAGCCTATGCTACCCGTCACATTGCAAAAAACTTGGTTGCTGCAGGATTGTGCGATGAAGTTTTAGTACAAGTTTCATATGCGATTGGCGTAGCAAAACCAACTTCTATTAACGTTGTAACTTATGGCACTTCAAAAGTTGGTATGACTGATGGTGAAATTAGCAAAAAAGTAGAAAGTATTTTTGATATGCGTCCGTACTTTATTGAACAACGTTTGAAATTAAGGAATCCTATTTATAGCGAAACGGCTGCTTATGGACATATGGGAAGAACACCTGAAACGGTTACTAAAACCTTCCAATTACCCAACGGCGCACCGAAAACAGTGACTGTAGAGTTATTTACTTGGGAAAAATTAGATTTTGTAGACAAAGTGAAAGCGGCTTTTGGAATTTAAACGCAAAGGGCGCAAAGAAATACGCAATCCCGAAGCTTCGGGTCGCAAAGAAAAACCTGTTCAAATGAACAGGTTTTTTTATTAGGATATATTCTGAAATTTTCATTTCTTAGTATACTAAAATAAATTCCTAGATTATGGCTATATTTCCTTCTTTTCAAAGTATTATTACAACAACTCAAAAAACTAGTTTGAGATTTCCATTGGAAACAATTACCGCATTTCTAGGAACAATAATTTCTATTTTACTTATTGATGAAAAAACAGATTCTATTGAAAAGTTATATGTAAAATTAATAATGTGTTGCTCATTATGTTTGGTTTTATTTCTGTCTGTGAGTTTGTATTTTTCAGTAACTCAAAAAAAAACATGGATACGATATGCATCCAGTTTAGTTTTAGGAAGTATAGGAATTGTATTGATTTTTAGTTTTGGGGAAGAAATCTCCGAAGTTGAAGTATTACAATTTTTTGTTCTCAATGTCGCTCTACATCTCTTAGTTTCGTTTGCTGGATTCATACCTAAATTGTATAACCAAAATGAATTTTGGGAATTTAACAAACAGCTTTTTATCCGAATTTTAACTGCAGGTTTATATAGTGGATTCTTATTTGGAGGATTAGCTTTAGCAATTACAGCTGTTCAAAATTTATTTAATGTAGAGTTTAACAATAATATATATGGCTATTTGTTTTTTATTATAGCTGGTATCTTCAACACCCTTTTCTTTTTGGCTGGAATTCCAGATTTGAACTATTCAAAATCATTAGAACTTAATTATCCTAAAGGTCTTAAAAATTTTACACAATTTGTTTTAATGCCTTTAATAAGTATTTATTTAATAATACTGATTAGTTATGAAGCCAAAATACTAGTACTGTTTACTTTGCCAATTGGCTGGGTTTCTTATCTAGTTTTGGTTTTTTCTATTTTTGGAATTTTATCATTTTTATTGATATATCCAATTGCAAAAGATGACGGAAATCTTTGGATGAAAACATTTAATCGCTGGTTTTACTTTCTGTTAATACCACTTTTAGGCTTATTGTTTTGGGCTATTTTATACCGGGTTTTTCTTTATGGATTTAGCTTCGACAGATACTATGTTTTAGCATTAGCAGTTTGGTTGTTAATTGTGGTTTTTTATTTTTTAATTCAAAATGAACCAAAAATAAAATTCATACCAATTAGCATGTGTATAATCGCTTTGCTAACTATTATTGGTCCTCAAAGTGCGGATTCTATTTCTAAATATAGTCAGCTTTCTCGTTTTGAAAATTATATGCAAATGACTGAAAATCTAAATTTTAAACAAGAACAAGACTTAACTAGTATTGTCGATTTTCTAGAAAAAAACTATGGTGCTGAAGTAATGAAACCTTTGGCCAACAATAAACTAAATAAACTATTGAAAGAGGACCAATCGCCTGATGGAAATCAAATTATGGAAGCATTAGGATATGAATATCGTAGCAAATATGAATCTTCTGAAGTGTCAAATGGTAATTTTTATTATAGTTTTTATTCGAATGATTACCAAAATATAGAAAATATACATGGTTATGATATGTCCTTTTCTCTATCAAAAAACTTTAAAATGGATTGTAAGAATTGTTTAAAAATTAATGGTGTTTCCTATTCGATACAATCTATTGAAAAAGATTATGGGATAGATTTAAAAATCAATCGAGATGTGTTAGCATTAAAAATAATTGATTTCATCAATAAAAATAAGGCTTTTAACAAAAATTATAATGAAAAAATTATTCAAAAAATAGATTTCCAAAAATATACCGTTCTTATTACCTATCGTTCCGTTTCTGGCAAAAAAGAGAATCAAGTAAAGAAAGTTGAACGTTATGAAATTGACGTGTTATTAAGTGTAAAAACGAAGAAATAGGATTAAATAAAGAAAACCTAATTAAATTAGTCAGGGTCTTGTTTTTTAGACTTTATAGAAAAAATATCTATAGATTTATTTATAATATAGTGTTCATAAGAATCAGCTACAAATTATACTTTAAAGTTAAAATAACATATCTTGGTTGCACAATATATTGAGAATTTCTAGTAGAAAACTGGGAGAAGCTATCATCATTTATCGTTGTCGTATTTAGGATATTTGTAGCGCCGAGTTTATATTCCATATGACTTGATTTTGTTTTTTGATAAGTGATGCTTGCTGATAAAAAATCGTATTCTTGATTTACAGTAGCATCCTTATTGTAGTAATGAAAAAACTCATATTCTGAGACAAAAGAAAAACTATTTAGAAAAAAATAATCCAATTTAACTGAGGGACTATCGGTATAAAAAGTATCGTTGGGATACTCATTAACAGTATAGGCATAAGACAGTTCTATATTTGGAATTTCCTTAAAATTGGTAGAAGCACTGAATTTATAATTTTGAGTAAAACTTTCGGTAGTAACAACATTTTCTGCATTGGATGGTGGGGTAATTTGAATATTATAAAACTTACTCCAATTGGCATTTATACTAAAATTAGCTTTATAATATTTCTTAAATGAGCGGCCGTAGCGAAATGACCCAGATAAATTTTCATCGCCAAAAGGGGAATTAAACGGCGATCCTATTTGATTTGCACCATCAAACGAAGCTTTTGTTTTGATGGCTTCTGTAGTTCGGGAATAGTTTATGAATCCACCAAAGTTTTCAAAATTGAACATATTGAACTTTTGATAATTCAAAGTATGTGATTGAACAACAGAATTTTCTAGGTTACGATTACCTGAAAATAAATTGCTATAGCTATTAAAAATACTTCCCTCGGCAAAATTATTAACGTTAGTAAAATTATTCGTGAGGGCATAATTATAGGTAAGTGACTCTGATTTTTTAATTTGATAAATCATTTGAAAATCGGGTAAAAACCTGCTTATTTGTTGTTTGGTTTGGACTCCTAACTGGGAATTTACTAAATTAAATTGATGTAATGTAATCCCGGGAGTAAATGTGAACTTCCCTTTTAACCATTTAATATGAAACCCAAAACTAGCATCGTTAAAACGATAGCCAACATCATTATTGTTTTCTGAGGCAGTCAAATTATTGATTGAACCGTCATCCAAACGTTGAAATATCGCCGAATTTAAACTCTGGCTTGCATGGGAATTGGCAAAAGTAAAATTGAAGTTTACTTTTGGAGTAAATACATAATAATAATCAAGTCTACTGTCTAATTTATTGGTTTTAATAAAGCGGCTTTGAGTAATATCATTTCGGTTTTGATTTTCAATATACCCAACAAAATCAAATGGTTGAAACTGTAGATTAGCGTTGTATAATGGATCTTCGTTTTGATACAAATATTGACTTTCAAAAGCAAAAATATGTTTATCCGATGGTGTGTAATAAAAACTAAGATTTTGATTGATATTTATTGGATCTTGTCGTTTAGAAGTCAAAATATTTTCAACGGTATTGTTGTTGTTTAAATAATTAAAAACCTGTCTATCCAAGTTATTGTTTTCGCGTTGGGCAGATAATCGTGATAAAATATCGTAATCGAGTTGGAATTTAGCGCTTGGCTTGTAAGTGGAACTCAGCTTAAACAATCCCAAATTATTTTTTTGATTTCCTATGTCTTGTCTAATTTCAGCAGAAGCAACTTGTTCTGTATTTGGGCGTAAAAAGTTAACTGTTGATTTTGTATCGGTGTCAACTAAAGTAGATGTAGCAATTATAAATCCGCTTAAACTCCAGCTTTTGGTAGGATTATAGGAAAAGTTTGTGGCTCCAAAATGCGATTCAATTTCTTTAACTCTATTATCTTGAAAGAAGTTAATTCCGAGTGAGTTACTGCCCACATTAAAATTTCCGCCGCCTTTTCCCATTATATTTCTAAATCCTCCGCTAAATCTAAAATAGTCTTGAATAGTAAAAGCTTGCTGGCCAACATTGTTAGTGTTTCCAATAATATTAATACTATATTTGGGACTATAATAAAATGCTTTGGGAGCTACAGCATAACGAGAATCTTCGTGCCCCACTCCAGAACCGGCTGTCATATCCCCAAACCAAAAGTTTTTCTTTCCTTCTTTTAGTTTGATATTCATAGCAAG
>CAMDSN010000143.1 GCA_945907225.1 Flavobacterium psychrophilum
CCATTATGAGTTAAAAAATTCCCGTCTTCGCTGGATATAACAGCTTTTTGAAGGTTGGTTGAAATTTCCTCTAAGGGCACCCATTTGTGACTATAAATTGCCTCTTGTTTATTAAGTTTAAACTCAATAACTCTTGAAATCATTAAAGGTGTAAAAGGTATCGGAACCCATTTAAAAATAATTACAGATAATAATGAGAGTCCAAAAAACCAAAGCAGCGCTTTCCAAATCCAATTAACAACTTTTTTCATCCTATTTATTTTATTAAATCAGCTAAATCTTGACCAATTAAACTTCCAATAGCAACTCCCATTCCTCCCAAGCGCACACCACAATAAACGTGATCCGATAGTTGTTCGACGATAGGTTTTTTGGCTGAACCTAATCCCATAATTCCACTCCAACGATGCGCAATTTTATAATCAGTATTCGGTAAAATTACTTCTTTTAATAATTCTTCCAAACGATTTTGAATTAATTCTGTTTGTCCAAGTTGTGTCGTGGTTTCTTCTTCAAAAGCTAAATTTCTCCCCCCACCAAGCAGTATTCTATTGTCAATATTACGGAAATAATAATACCCTTTATCCAAATGAAAGGTTCCTTTTATGTCTAGGTTTGTAATGGGTTCAGTAATCAGAACTTGTGCTCTCGCGGGTTTCACTTTATTATTTGTCAGTTTGCCTGCAAAACCATTGGTAGCAAATAATACCTTTTTGGTAGAAAAACTAAAATCGCCCAAGGCAACTTCAACACTATCTTTTTTTTCAAGATAAGATGTAACTTCAACCTGATTTAGAATTAAAATGTTGTTCGCAATAGCCTTTTGCAAAAGCGCATTCATCATTTTCCCGGTATCAATTTGTGCTTCAAAAGGATTAAAAACTAAATATTCCTTTATGCCATGAAAAGCAAAACGGTCAACTTCTTTAACAAAAACATCATTCCTAAATAATGGTTTTAATAATTCATTTATAAAAGGCAGCTTTTGCAAACATTCATTATAAGTACTTTCATCCTCCGCAAGGAACAATTCATAACCTCCATATGGCTTAAAATCTATAGTTTCATCGCCAAGATTATTACGCAACAATTGTAAGCCACTCCACCTTTTTGAAATAAGTTGTATAACTTCTTCTTCACTATGTGATTTTAAATCGTCAATAATTTCTGAAATGCTTCCAAAGCAAGCGAAACCTGCATTTTTTGTACTTGCTCCTTGAGGTAAAATTCCTTTTTCTAAGATTAATATTTTACTTTCTGGGAATTTTTCTCGAAGTACCAATGCGCAATTTAGTCCAACGATTCCGCTACCAACAATAGTATAATCTATGTCAGTAAACCAATTTTTGAGTTCCCAGTAACTAAAATTCATTCTGTATTATTTTTTCTAAAATTAATTTTTTTTAAATAAAACTGAAGACTAATTTTTGAAATATATCTTTTTTATACGAATTGTATATTTTTTTTACTTAACTGAAAATAATAAAGTATGTCGTTTATCGATTATTTAATTATTTTGATGATTAACAAGTTGATTTAATAAAAATAATTTTACTTTTGAAAGTTATATTAATGAAATTTATTGAATTATGAAATTTAAATTACTCATTGTTACTTTATTGATGATGACAAACGTGACTTTTTCTCAAAACAAAAGTTCCGTTTGGAATGCTACAACAAAAAACAACAACATGGTTGCGCTCGATGCTAGAATGCAACTGCCTGAAAATAAACTTTTCAACTTAAACCTTTTAAGGCTGAAAACAAATTTGAACAATGCGCCAGCAAGAAATGCAAACGCTAAAGATTCGAATATCATATTGTCTATTCCGAATGCTGATGGTGTTTTAGAGCGCTTTAGTATTTACGAAAATCCAACAATGGATCCAGCATTAGCCGCTAGATTTCCAGAAATAAAATCTTATATTGGAATTGGAATTGACAATCCAACTTTGACTGCCTATTTTAGTATGTCGCCACTTGGATTTAAATCTATGGTAATTGGAGCGGATAGATCTGCTGTTTTCATTGAACCAATATCGGAAGATTTAACTACCTATACTGTTTACAAAAAAGCAGATAAATCGAATACTTTTAATCCTTTTGAATGTAAGGTAATTAACCAAGTTACTACACAAATATCCGGAGAAACTCTACGCCCAAATGCTGACGATTCTACTTTACGTACGTTTCGTTTAGCAGTATCTACAACTGGAGAATATACAGCTTACTTTGGAGGAACAAAAGCGGGAGCACTTGCTGCAATAAATGCTTCTATGACGCGTGTAAATGGTGTTTTTGAAAAAGATTTTGCTATAAGAATGGTGTTAATCGCTAACAATGATGCTGTTATTTATACAAATGCTTCAACAGACCCTTATACTACAAGTTACAATAGTCAACTACAAAGTACATTAACTTCCGTAATTGGAGAATCAAATTATGATGTTGGACATGTATTTGTTAGAGCTTCTAACAACGGGAATGCGGGATGTATCGGTTGTGTTTGTGTGAATGGTTCAAAAGGAAGTGGATTTACTTCAAGTACCATTCCAACAGGAGACACATTTGATATTGATTATGTGGCTCACGAAATTGGACATCAATTTGGTGGAAACCATACTTTTTCTATGAGTAATGAAGGCACAGGTGTAAACATGGAACCAGGATCAGGTTCTACGATTATGGGTTATGCTGGAATTACTGCTCAAGATGTTCAGCCAAATTCGGATGCTTATTTTCATGCTGCTAGCATTCAACAAATTACTAATAATGTAAAAGCTAAAACTTGTCAAATTAATACCGGAACCGGAAACGCTGTGCCAACTGCAAATGCAGGGTTAGATTTCACCATTCCTAGAAGTACTCCTTTTGTGCTAACAGGATCAGGAACTGATGCTAATGGTGATGTGTTATCTTACAACTGGGAACAATTTGATAATGCAGCTTCAACAGCCACTGGAGCAAGTTCTGCTGCGAGTGCTACAAGAACTTCAGGACCAACTTTCCGTTCGTACAACTCTACTGCTACTCCTGTTCGATATTTCCCAAGAATTCAATCTGTTTTAAATGGCGCTACTACAACTGCTGGTACTGAGATTACTGTTGAAGCTGTGCCTTCAGTTGCAAGAACTATGAATTTCAGATTAACTGTAAGAGATAATAGAGCTGGCGGATCAGCCAATAATTCAGACGATATGATCGTTACTGTTAATGCTACCGCTGGACCATTTACTGTTAATTCTCCTAATACGGCAGTTTCTTTTGTTGGAGGAAGTTCACAAACTATTACTTGGGCAGTTGCTGGTACAACTGCAAATGGTGTAAACTGTGCAAATGTTGATATTCTTTTATCTACTGATGCTGGTACAACATGGTCAACTTTAGTAGCGGCTACTCCAAATGACGGAACACAAGCTGTGACAATTCCAAATACTCCAGGAACAACAAACAGAATCATGGTTAAAGGAACCAATCATATCTTCTTTGATGTTTCTAACACTAACTTTACCATTTCTACAGGTACTGCTCCAGATACTGTTGCGCCAACAGCTCCAACTTTATCTGCAGCTGGAACTACTGAAACAACTACAAACTTATCATGGTCTGGTGCTACGGATAATGTAGCGGTAACCGGATATGATGTTTTTAGAAATGGCGCTTTAATTGGTTCTACAACTACTGCAACTACTTTTTCAGTAACCGGTTTAACCGCATCAACAGTTTATTCATTCACTGTAAAATCAAAAGATGCTGCAGGAAATGTTTCACCTGATAGCAATACTGTAAGTGTTACAACATTAACTCCAGCTCCTGACACAACTGCTCCTAATGCGCCAACTTTATTCGCTTCAGGAACTACTCAAACTACAACCAATTTATCATGGACTGGTGCTACGGATAATGTAGCGGTAACTGGGTACGATGTATTAAGAAATGGTGCTTTAATTGGTTCTACAACTACTGCAACTACTTTTGCTGTAACCGGTTTAACTTTTTCAACAGCTTATACTTTTAATGTAAGAGCTAAAGATGCTGCTGGGAATTTCTCTCTTAACAGCAATACCGTTACAGTTACAACATTAACTCCAGATACAACAGCGCCAACAACGCCAACATTATCCGCTTCTGGAACTACATCTACTACTACAAACTTGTCTTGGACTGGTGCTACAGATAATGTAGCGGTAACTGGATACGATGTCTTTAGAAATAGTGCTTTAATTGGTTCTACAACTACTGCAACTACTTTTGCAGTAACCGGTTTAACTGCTTCAACAGCTTATACTTTTAATGTAAGAGCTAAAGATGCAGCCGGAAATGTTTCACTAAATAGCAATACAGTTTCAGTTACAACTTTAGCTGTTTCAACGGTTACTTACTGTGCTTCTAGAGGGAATAACACTGTCGATGAATTTATTAATAGAGTACAATTAGGAACCATAAATAATCTTTCTGGAAATAATGGCGGCTACGGAAATTATACTGCACTTTCTACTAACTTAGTGCGTGGGAGAAGTAATTCAATTACGATTACGCCAACATGGACAGGCGTTATTTATAGCGAAGCCTACCGTGTTTGGATTGATTATAACAGAGATGGTGATTTCTTAGATACTGGAGAACAAGTAGTAAATGTTACTAAAACCAAAACTACGCCTATCGCCAGAAGCTTTACAGTTCCAAC
>CAMDSN010000144.1 GCA_945907225.1 Flavobacterium psychrophilum
GGACCATTTGAAAACCGTAAAGAACTTAAAAAAGTACCACGATTGGGCGATAAAGCGTATCAACAAGCAGCAGCATTTATCAGAATTAAAGACGGAAAAAATCCGTTAGATAACTCAGCAGTGCATCCCGAAGCATATCCAATAGTTGAAAAAATGGCGGCAGCTTTGGGTTTAAAAACCAATGAGTTGATTGCCAACAAAGAAAAGATAGCCCAAATAAAATTAGAAAATTTCATTACTCCTGAAATTGGAATTCTGGGATTAAAAGATATTGTAAAAGAACTTGAAAAACCGGGACTCGACCCAAGAAAAGCAGCAAAAATTTTCGAATTCGACCCAACAGTTACCACGATAAAAAACGTTAAAACAGGAATGATTTTACCGGGAATTGTCAATAACATTACGGCATTCGGCTGTTTTGTTGATATAGGAATTAAGGAAAGCGGATTGGTTCACATTTCCCAACTCAAAGCCGGTTTTGTCTCGGATGTAAATGAAGTGGTAAAGCTTCATCAACACGTTCAAGTGAAAGTGGTTGAAGTTGACGAAGAGCGAAAGCGAATTCAGTTGACGATGATTCTATAAAAACAAATCCCAAACGGGATAAAGAATTTTGGATTTACTTTTTCAAAATCCAAGAGCTCATTTTGTCTAAAACTTGTGGAGCAATGGTTTGTTCAATTTGAGCATATTCCTCAATAGAACCTGTTTTTGCTTCTTGAAAAAGATGATTCAGATTAGGAAATTCTAAAGTTTCAAAATGTTTGTTTTTGGCTTTTTCCAGTGAAGCTTTAATACCCGCCAGATTTTCTTTTGGAATTACTTGTAAATCTTTTGAGCCGTTAATTGCCAATATGGGTATTTTCAGTTTGCTCCAGTAAACATCCGGATTAATTTTCATGAAATAAGAAAACCAGGGAATGCTTATTTTTTTACTTTCCTCTTCGGCTATCTTTTCTATTTCATCCGCTGAAGGTTGTTGTTCGTTTGGTAATATTTGCATTTGTGCAATAACTATTTTTTTGACTTCACCGTTTAAATCATTTCCGTTATAATTCTTAACAAAACTATAGATTTTGCGGTTGGCGGCTTCGTTCGATTTTAATTCTTCGTCCGTTGCTCCTGAAGCTTTTGCAATTGCATTAGACTGTAGTAGTAAAAGTTCATCAGTTGGAATACCGGGACCTGCCATTGAGACGATGAATTTTACTTTCTTATTTTGTGAAGCCACCATTGGAGCAATGATTCCGCCCTCACTATGACCAATTAAACCAATATTTCCATACCCTTTTTGAGCTAAAAATTCAACAGCGGCATTGGTATCCCCAGCAAAATTTTCAGTTGTCATTGTCAAACTTGCACCATTTGAATCGCCAGTGCCCCTGTCATCAACACGTAAAACACCAATTCCTTTTTTAGCAAAATCATCTGCAATTACCCAAAATTCTTTGTGTCCAAAGATTTCAGAATTACGATTTTGTTGTCCTGAGCCAGATATTAAAACCACAACAGGAAAATCCTTTTTGTTAGATGGGGCAGTTAAGGTTCCGGCCAAAGTATTTTTATCTTTAGGGTTGGTAAAGGTGACATCTTCTATTTTATAGTTAAATGGTGGCTGAGGTGTTTGAGGACGTTTTAAAATAGATTCTCCCTCTTTTTTTCGTGAAAGTATTAATGGCATTGATGCACCGCCTTGAGAAAAAGTTCCATTTATTGTTTCGTGTTCAAATTTTCCTTTATAGCTGATTCCAAATTTTTTAGCGTCAATACGCAATTCATTGTCAATAAATGAAGTGTTATCTGTTGGTAAATTTTTTGCGCCCTGCATTGGACTGTCCATTGTAGTAATCAAATCAGCACCATTTTGTTTGATAGTAAAGACCAGAGGAAGCTTCGTTCCTGAAACGGCTAATTCTCCGGCCCAGGAACCAATAATTTCTTGGCTAAATAAGTTTGACAAACAGAAAAAAAAGCCAATAGTAAGGAAAGTTCTTTTCATGATATTTAAAATCAATATAAAAGAGTTAATAAAAAAACCCAAACACCATAACTGGGATTTGGGTTTTGTATTTCAGTAAAGAAAATTATTTTTTCTCTTCTTCATCTTTTTTAGAATCAGAAGGCTGCTCTTCTCCTTTGGCTGCTTTTTTAAATTCTTTAACACCAGAACCCAAACCTTTCATGAGTTCAGGTATTTTTTTGCCTCCAAAAAACAATAAAACAATTCCTAGAATAATTAATATTTCAGTTGTTCCTATTCTTCCCATGGGTTGTAATTTTATGCTTTCGCAGATTTTGTTTAAACTTTCACAAATGTAGAAATAAATTCACATTTTTTTCTATTTCAAGAAAACAAATATATGTTAAACTACTTTACGCCTAAAAAGGCGAAGTCAACTTATTTTCTATATTTGTAAATCATTCAATTTTATATGTCCAAAAAAAGAGTAAGAAGAAAGAAGCTTAAAAAAAAATTATTCACAAAAAACCGCTTGGTAATTTTGAATGAAGAAACTTTTGAAGAAATTTTTTCTTTCAGACTAACACTGATGAATGTATTTGTGGTTGCCACATCAGGAGCACTTTTAATAATTTTTATTACTACACTTATAATTGCATTTACACCACTTCGCGAATATATACCCGGGTATGCCACATCCCAGTTAAAAAAAGAAGCTGCCGAGTTGGCGCTTAAATCTGATTCTTTAGATAAAGCATTAAAAAAAAACGAGACATATATTAAGTCAATTAAAAAAGTATTAACAGGAGATTTGCAATATGCAGTTTTAAATAACGATTCTATTGTTCCTTCTGAATCTGAGGATTTTTCAGAGGAAGATCTAAAACCTTCAAAAAAAGATTTAGAATTCAGAGAAAAAGTAGCTAGGGAAGACAAATACAACCTTTTTGATAAGGCAAAGCCTAAAGTTTCTGTAGTTTTGTTTCCGCCTGTTAAAGGAATGATTACAGATAAATTCAATCCCACAAAGAAACACTATGCTGTAGACATAGCTTTAGCAAAAAACACCCCTATAAAATCCGTTTTGAGCGGACGAGTAATTTTTACTGATTGGACACCAAGTACCGGAAATGTTGTAATCATTAGGCACAGCAGCGGATTTATATCAGCTTACAAGCATGCTGCATCAGTAACTGTTTCGCAAGGGGATATAGTTAAAACGGGTGAAGTTATTGCGCTAGCAGGTTCAACCGGACAAGAATCTACCGGGGTTCATCTACATTTTGAATTATGGAAAGATGGGTATCCTATCAACCCAAGTATTTTTATTGAATTTGAATAATTTTTGAAACTATGGATAGAATAGCTGAATATGTAATGGGAATGCCTTTTTTAACGGGTTTAATTTTCTTTTTTGCAGCAATAATTATGTATTATTATCCACCCAAAGAAATTAATTCGCTTTATGGTTATAGAACTTCGTCTTCAATGAAAAGTGAAGAAAGATGGGGCTTTGCCCAAAGATTTTCTTCTTTAAGAATGATTGAAGGAGGATTGTTTTTGATACTTTTTTCTTTTTTGAAATTGGCTTTTCCTTTTTCTGCTGATATAGAAATGCCTATAAGTATAACCGCCTTGATTATGGTAGTTATTTATTTATTACTCACAACAGAACGAGCATTAAAAAAGAATTTTCCAAATAAATAATTTATGTCTGTAAAATCGGTTGCGGCTAAAATATTTGCGAATATAATCCACAGAAAAACCCAAAAATGGGTTCATAATCCTATTGAGACACAGCAGAAAGTTTTTCAAAATCTTATCGCTTCCGCAGATGTTACGCAGTTTGGTAAAGATCATAATTTTTCTAAAATTAAATCCTTTGAAGACTTTGCCAAGCTAGTTCCCATTCGGGATTATGAAGAATTGCGACCTTATGTTGACCGAGTTGTAAAAGGTGAAGAAGATATTCTTTGGAAAGGCAAACCTATTTATTTTGCTAAAACTTCGGGAACAACATCGGGGGCAAAATACATTCCGTTGACTAAAGAATCGATGCCAACTCATATTGAAGCTGCAAGAAATGCTATTCTAAATTACATTCATGAAACAGGTAAAGCCGATTTTGTCGACGGTAAAATGATTTTTCTTCAAGGCAGTCCAATTCTGGAAGACAAAAATGGAATTAAGCTAGGACGCCTTTCCGGAATTGTGGCGCATTTTGTTCCAAAATATTTGCAGAAAAACCGAATGCCAAGCTGGGAAACCAATTGCATTGAAGATTGGGAAACCAAAGTGGATGCGATAGTTGAAGAAACGTTTAACGAAAACATGACCGTGATTTCGGGAATTCCGTCATGGGTTCAAATGTATTTTGAAAAACTAGAGCAAAAAGGAGACACCCGAGCCGCAGGCGAACTGGGCGAAGCCAAATCAGTTGGAGAAATTTTTAAGAACTTCAACCTGTTTATTTATGGCGGTGTAAACTACGAACCGTATCGCGCTAAATTTGAAAATCTAATTGGAAGAAAAGTAGATTCTATTGAACTATTTCCCGCTTCGGAAGGATTTTTTGCTTATCAGGATTCGCAGGAAGCTAAAGGAATGTTGCTGCTTTTGAACTCGGGAATTTTTTATGAATTTGTAAAATCGGAAGAAATTTTTACTGAAAACCCAAAGCGTTATACTATTGGCGAAGTCGAATTGCACGTCAATTATGTTTTGAT
>CAMDSN010000145.1 GCA_945907225.1 Flavobacterium psychrophilum
TGACAAAGTGTGTTGAATTCTTTTAAAACTTTATCCGTAAACGATTTATCGCGTAATTGAAGATTTTCATAGGTTACTTTTTTTGCTCTAGACATACAGCCAAAAGCAAACTGATGAAATGGAAATTGGTTATTACGATCCATATTTTCAAACCAATCTAATGAAACCAATGCAGCATGTTGAATCATTTCAACTTTGGATCTTCTTGATTTCTCATATTGTAAAAAAGCTGCCTGAACATTATTCGGATTTGCAATTATAGCATCTGAAAGTCCAATAGCCGAATCCATCGCCAATTTTGTTCCGGAACCAATAGAGTAGTGTGCTGTGGCTTTGGCATCTCCTAATAGAACAATATTTTTATGAAACCATTTTTCGTTAGTAACATGAGGAAACTGACGCCAATGCGATTTGTTGGTTATTAAGCCATGACCGTCTAATTCTTTTTTGAATATTTCGGATATTTTGGCAATTGTATCTTCTTCGTTTGTAATTTCAAATCCGTGTTTTTGCCAAGTTTCTTCGCTGCACTCAAAAATCCATGTGCTCATCCCTGGCTCATATTGATAGGAGTGGGCCACAATCAGACCGTGAGGAGTGGAACGAAAAAAATAAGTAAAAGCGTCTAAAGGTTTTGTTGACCCTAACCAAACAAAACGATTTTTCTTTAAGGAAATCTTTGTGCCAAATTCCGCTGCAAATTCTGACCTAATGTTACTTCCAATGCCATCACATGCTATAACAACATCATAATCTTTGAACGATTTGCTGTCTGAAATATTTTGTTCAAAATAGAGTTTCACCCCTTCTTCTTCGCACCGCTGTTGTAATAACTGCAGTAATTTTTTTCTAGAACAACCACAAAAACCATTGCCCGAAATATTTATGGATTCATCATTTCTTGCAATAATAATATCATCCCAATAGGCAAAATTACTCCGAATCAATTCATAGGATTTTAAATCCCTTGATAAAAATTCCCCAAGAGTTTCGTCGGAAAAAACAACACCAAATCCAAAACTATCGTCCGCTTTGTTGCGTTCAAAGACTTCAATTTGGCAATTGGGCAACGCCTTTTTTGTTAGTATTGAAAAGTATAATCCTCCCGGTCCACCACCAATTACAGCTATTTTCATTTTAATTTCTTTTGATAGTGAAAAGTTCCCCAATTTTCGCATAATTAGCACCTGCTAGTCTTGAAACAGGCTTATAGATGTCTAGATTAATATTGTAATTATCCAATAGTAAATTGTCGTCAAAATGCATCATTACAATTCGTCCAACAACAATACATGCGCCTCCTTTTTTATGATCTTCAAGGAAATAATGATGTACCAATTCACATTCAAAAGTAATTGGACTTTCTTTTACTCGCATCGGCTTTACAATTACGGAAGCTAATGGCGTTACACCTGCCAATTCAAATTCGTCAATTTCAGGAAGAACTGACTGTGCGGTTATGTTCATGGATTCTGTCAACTCCTCGGTTACCATATTTACCACAAATTGTTTTGTGTTTAATACATTATTTAAGGTGTCTTTGAAAGTTGCATTACTAATACCCGTTGAAAACATAACATGTGGCGGATCGTCACCCACGGCGTTAAAATAGGAAAATGGTGCTAAGTTGTTAATTCCGTCTTCACTAATGCTTGAAATCCAACCAATCGGTCTTGGGATTATAGCCCCAGTTAATAGTTTGTAAATAGCGGAATGATCTGTTTCTTTTGGGTCAAATTGCATGGTAATTTTTGTTTATTACAAATTAAATAAAATTAGAGCAGAACTATAACGTTTGAGCTAATAAATAGTTTCTTTTTTTAAATTTTATTTCACTCTTAAGGTTAATTAATACTATTTTTATACACTAATTTATCCTTTGGTTCTAGTTGGTAAAATTAATTAGAAATAACACGTTGGGTGAAATTATTTTTTAATGGCTTTACTTTACGTCTTGTCTCACTGAGCTTGATGATTTGATATTTAAAAAGGGTTTTAAGTTAAAAATAAATTTATGAGTTATTACAAAATAAACAATCTCGAGCATTACTTTAAAATGTACAACAAATCGGTTCGAGAACCAAGAAAATTTTGGGACAATATTGCAGACGAAAACTTTACTTGGTATCAAAAATGGGAAAAGGTTTTTGAAGTCAACTTTGAAGAAGCAAGTTTTAAATGGTTTGTAGATGCTAAAGTAAACATAACCAAAAATTGTATTGATAGGCATTTGGCTCGACGAGGCGATAAAACCGCAATTTTATTTGAACCCAATGACCCAAGTGAAGAAGCACTTCATATAACCTACAATCAATTGTACGATCGCGTGGCACGAATGTCAAATGTGTTGCGTGAGCAAGGAGTTAAAAAAGGGGATCGTGTTTGTATTTATCTACCAATGATTCCAGAATTGGCCGTGGCAACCTTAGCTTGTGCAAGAATTGGCGCTGTTCACTCGGTTGTATTTGCTGGATTTTCTGCTTCGGCACTTGCTGCTAGGATTACGGATTGTGAATGTAAAATGGTAATTACGTCTGATGGAAGTTATCGCGGAAACAAATCAATTGACTTAAAAGTAATTGTAGATGAAGCACTTGAAAATTCACCCTGTGTTGAAAAAGTATTAGTGGTAAAAAGAACCAACACTCCAGTAATAATGAAAGAGGGTAGGGATTATTGGCTACAGCCACTTTTAGACGCATCGATTCCAAATAATATGGCTGAAATAATGGATGCTGAAGATCCACTTTTCATACTGTATACTTCTGGTTCAACTGGAAAACCCAAAGGTATGGTTCATACAACAGCCGGATATATGGTGTATTCTGCCTATACTTTTAAGAATGTTTTTAATTATGATGAAAATGATATTTTTTGGTGTACCGCTGATATTGGTTGGATAACGGGTCATTCTTATATTTTGTATGGTCCTTTGCTAAATGGAGCAACAACTGTTATTTTTGAAGGTATTCCTTCATATCCCAATTTTAGCCGTTTTTGGGAAGTAATTGAAAAGCATAAAATAACCCAGTTTTATACAGCTCCAACCGCTATTAGAGCTTTGGCTAAAGAAAGTATAGATTATGTACAACGATTTCCATTAAAGTCGTTGCGCGTTATTGGCTCAGTTGGTGAACCTATAAATGAAGAAGCTTGGCATTGGTATAATGATCATGTTGGTGGCAAACGTTGTCCGCTTGTTGATACGTGGTGGCAAACCGAAACGGGTGGTATTATGATTTCTCCAATTGCATTTGTAACGCCCACTAAACCAACCTATGCTTCTTTACCATTACCCGGAATTCAACCTGTTTTAATGGACGAATTACGAAACGAAATTGAAGGCAATCAAGTTACAGGAAATTTGTGCATAAAATTTCCCTGGCCAGCTATGGCTCGCACTATTTGGGGTGATCATAAGCGCTACAAAGAAACCTACTTTTCTACTTTTCCTGGAAAATATTTTACTGGCGACAGCGCATTGAGAGATGAAGTTGGTTATTACAGAATAACGGGTAGAGTAGATGATGTTATAATTGTTTCGGGACATAATCTTGGAACAGCTCCAATTGAAGATGCAATAAATGAACACCAGTCGGTGGCAGAAAGCGCTATTGTTGGCTTTCCTCATGACGTGAAAGGAAATGCCTTGTATGGTTTTATAATTTTAAAAGAAATTGGAGAGTCAAGAGACAGATCAAATTTGGCGAAAGAAATAAATCAATTAATCTCGGATCAAATTGGTCCCATTGCAAAGTTGGATAAAATTCAGTTTGTGTCTAATTTGCCAAAAACACGTTCAGGAAAAATTATGCGACGTATTTTGAGAAAGATTGCCGAAGGCGATTTCAGTAATTTTGGCGACATCTCTACCTTATTAAATCCTGAGATTGTTAATGAAATAAAAGAAGGTAAGGTATAAAAGATGTTTAGGTTTTGTGATTTTTAGTTAATTTTTAAAAGTAATTCATGAGTTTTTTTAATACTGTTTTTGGAACATCTGATGAAAAAAATCCGCTTTCAAAAGTGGGGTGGAGGTCATTAACCGATTTAGGACAATTGAATGAAATTATAGATTTGTCAACAGAAAAACCAGTTGTTATCTTTAAACATAGCACACGTTGTAGTATCAGTAGAATGGCATTAAAACAGTTTGAAAATGAATTTGATTTAAATGAAAAAGTGGTGTCTTTCTTACTTGATTTAATTGAATATAGAAATATTTCTAATGAAATTGCTTCTCGTTTTGGTGTGCAACATCAATCACCTCAAATCATTTTAATTTGTGATGGGAAAGCCGTTTATAATGCTTCTCATGAAAGTATAGAAGCTGCCAAACTAGTAAAGTATCTTGCAGTCAATTGAGTACTTTGTTAAGAGCTGTATTTTTAAGTGTATCATTTGAAACCCGGGTTGTAAATTTCGGCTATAACATCTTATTTGTTTTTCTAAGAAGGTATCATTCTGTATTCAAATAATTTTTGAAATCCTCGTAGTCTTTGATTTTAGTGCTTATTTTAGGTTTGTTTAACACGCTCTTAATTTGAATCGGAATATCTAATTTCAATGCGAGTAAAGGTTCAACTGTATCTAAAAATTTAATGGGATGTGCCGTTTCAAGGAAAACACCCACACAATTAGGTTGTTTTTTCATTTCCTTTTTTAAGCCAAGATACCCAACGGC
>CAMDSN010000146.1 GCA_945907225.1 Flavobacterium psychrophilum
TTATCAAGAGTTCTACCCCTCATGAAAGCAAGTGGAGCAATTTGAATAATCCCTTTCAATAAATAATCATCTAAGGTTTGTGGCGGTAACATATCGCGAAGCGCATCATACAAGGGTTGCATGTAAGGATCCAATTTTTCTTTCATGTCGCCAGGTAAAAAACCTAAATTTTCACCGGCCTCAACTGCAGGACGAGTTAAAATAATTCTTTTTACTTGTTTCTCTTTTAAAGCCTTTACTGCTAGGGCAACACCTGTATAAGTCTTCCCAGTCCCAGCCGGACCAACAGCAAACACCATATCGTTTTTGGCAACATAATCAACAAGTTTTTGTTGATTTGGTGTTAGGGCCTTAATTAGCTTTCCACCAATACCATGAACAAGTATTTTATCTTGATTAGGCATTCGCTGCTCTTCATTTGTATTGCTTTGGATAACACGATCAATAACATTATCATCAATATTATTATACCTAGTAAAATGGAGCATTAAGCGATTAAATCGATTCTCGAACTCGTCTAGTTCCTCTTTTTCACCAAAAACTTTCAGGGTTGTACCACGAGCTACAATTTTAAGCTTGGGATAATATCTTTTAATCGTTTCAAGATGAGTGTCTTGAGCACCCCAAAATTCTTTTGGAGCAATATCGTATAATTCTATAGTTCTTTCGTTCAAATGATAAAGTATTAATTTTAAACAACTGGCATTATATTACTAGCTTTGCATTCAAATTTAGACAAATTAAAAGTCTGCAAAAACCTTTTTTGAATTCTATTTCAATTAAGTTATAAACAATTGCTGTCGATACTAAATTTAATCGCTTTGACGATAGATTTTTTACACCAATTATAAAAAAACAGTTTGATCAATATTCAATTTAAATATGTAGAATGATAGTTAGAATAGTAAAGATGAATTTTTTTGAAGAAAATATCCCAATCTTTTTAGATAAATTTGACGCTGTAAAAGAAAAAATTAGAAATACAGAAGGGAATCAATTTTTAGAATTATATCAAGACAAAAAAGACGAATGTACTTTCTTTACTTATAGTATATGGGAATCTGAAGAAGCATTAGAAAATTACAAAAAAACAGAACTTTTTCAATCTGTATGGTCCTTCACAAAAAAGCTATTTAATAAAAAGCCAGAAGCATGGACTGTGAATAAGTTAGTTTCATTAACCTAATGAAATCTTAAATTAATTAGTAGTTTTGAATTTTAAAAAAAATAAATTTACAATAATGAAAACGATTGCACTTCACGAAATTAAATCCTTTTTTGGATCTCCTATCGGATATCTTGTGATTGCTTTATTTTTACTGTTTAATGGCCTTTTTTTGTGGGTTTTTGATGGCGAATACAACATATTACAGAGTGGTTTTGCTGATTTGAGTCCCTTTTTTACATTATCACCTTGGATCATATTGTTTTTAATTCCAGCGGTTACAATGCGTAGTTTTTCAGACGAAAAAAAACAAGGTACTATTGAACTATTATTAACAAAGCCATTGTCGATTTGGCAAATTGTGAATGGAAAGTTTTTAGGAGCATTTTTATTAATTGTTGCTGCTCTTGTACCAACTTTAATTTATGTATATGTGATTAATAGTTTGGGGATGCCAGAGGGCAATATTGATATGGGAAGAACAATTGGATCCTATTTTGGATTGCTATTTTTAGTGGCAGCCTATACTGCAATTGGCATTTTTACTTCTACCCTTTCTGAAAATCAAATCGTAGCATTTTTAATTTCAGTGCTTTTGTGCTTTCTTTTTTATTACGGATTTGAGGGCATTTCAAATTATGTAAAAGTATTTGAAAATGGTATTTCTCGCCTCGGAATGGAATACCATTATAAAAGTATGTCACAAGGCGTTATAGATTCACGAGATATCTTATATTTTTTAAGTGTTTCATTTTTATTTTTATCATTAACTGTTTTTAAACTTAAATCTTTAAAATAGTTATGAGACATAGTGTAAAAAAAATAACGGTCACATTATCAATTATTTTTATTATTAATTTTGCAGGTCAATTTTTATATAAAAGATTTGATTTAACTGCGGACAAACGATTTACGCTTTCCCAAACCACTTCAAATATCCTATCGGAAATAAAAGAGCCCTTATATGTAGATGTTTTTTTAGAAGGTAAATTTCCTGGAGAATTCAAAAAACTTCAAACTGAAACACAACAGTTATTAGAAGAATTAAAAGCACAAAATGAATCAATCATTTTCCAATTTGTTAATCCGTTAGAAGATGAAGAATTAAGAGATAATACAATTCAATCTTTCATGGAGCGTGGGATGACTCCAGTTCGGGTTACTATAAATGAAAAAGGGCAGCAAACACAAGAAGTAGTTTTTCCTTGGGCCATT
The DNA here is from genome assembly GCA_945907225.1 of Flavobacterium psychrophilum. GTDB lineage: Bacteria > Bacteroidota > Bacteroidia > Flavobacteriales > Flavobacteriaceae > Flavobacterium > Flavobacterium psychrophilum_Q. Next base: position 2,381 of record CAMDSN010000146.1, read on the forward strand.
GTTACTTGCGGCAATCGTGCCATTAAGGTACCGCTACTAAAGAACATGATGGGTGCATCAACAGCAGAAAAAGTAATCAGTTCTGTCCAACACCTTGAATATGCATTCGCTAATGCAATCAATACCGTTTCAAAGGATAAGAAGAAAAAAGTGGTAATTATTAGTGGTAATGGAGAACTAAACGATCTATATATTGCTGATTTCATTAAAACAGTTAGGGACAACTATTACATTGCTCCATTTACTCTCGATTCAGTAGCAAAATCTCCTGTTTCTACCTTGAAGCAACTAAAAAAATATGATTTAGCTATAATTGCAAAACCAACTGAGGCCTTTTCAGATGAAGAAAAACAAGTGCTGGATCAGTTTATAATTAATGGAGGAAAAACAGTTTGGCTCATCGATTACGTTAACATAGAAATAGATAGCCTTTATAATGAGTCGGGGTCAAATGTTGCTTTTCCCAGAGACTTAAATTTGAATGATATGTTTTTTAAATACGGCATACGCATTCGACCTGATTTAATAAAAGATCTTGTAGCAACGCCTATAACTCTTGAAACTGGTCCTCCTGGTAGTGGTTCGCAAAAAGTACAGTTGCCATGGTATTTATCACCCATGGTATATCCATTACAAGAGGAAAAACATCCAATTGTTAGCAATTTAGATGGTATTAAATTTCAATTTGCTAGCCCGATTGAACCACTGAAAAATAGCATTAAAAAAACTATTTTGTTACAATCTTCAAAATATTCTAAATTAATAGGGACTCCATCTGAAGTAGATTTGCGAATGGCATCAGAAGAATTAGGACCAAAAGATTTTGTTGGATTCGGAAATTATCCCGTTGCTGTTTTGCTCGAAGGCAAATTTCATTCTGTATATGAAAATCGAGTTTTACCCTTTAAAGATACTTTTTTTAAAAGTAGTCATAAGGACGGAAAAATGATTGTTATTTCAGATGGTGATGTTATAAAAAACCAATTAGACAAAAATGGTAGAGAAGTTGAGCTAGGATTAGATCAAAGAAGCGGAATTTTATACGCAAACAAAGATTTAATTATGAATTGTGTTAATTATCTTCTTGATGACAATGGACTTATTAACATTAGAAGTAAAGAAGTAAATTTACCCATTTTAGATACTGAAAAAGTAGTTGAGGCTTATGTCCAATCCCAAATCATTACTGTGGTTGCTCCGATTTTTATCTTAATTATATTTGGTATTGTTTTTAATGTTTTGCGGAAGCGAAATTACAGTAGGTAATGTTAATAAAAAACTTTTTGAATTCTCTTAGTTTAAGATATATTTGTAAAAATTAAATTCAATTTTAAGAAATTAAAAAATTCAATTTTGATGGATATTCCATCTCCCAACTATTCAAAACAATATTCAGATGAAATTCATAGTATCGAGTTCATACTTATTAAAACAATTACAAGTTTTAGGTAGTGTAATTAATAGTAGTAATACTTTGCCTATTTTAGATAATTTTCTTTTTGAATTAGACCATAAAAATCTTATAGTTTCAGCTTCAGATTTAGAGACAACTATGTCAGCTATATTAGAGATTGACTCATCAAGTAAAGGCAGTGTTGCCGTTCCGGCAAAATTATTACTCGACATATTAAAAACATTTCCCGAACAGCCATTAACCTTCACTGTTCAAGAAAACAGCACCATTGAAATTAGTTCTAATTCAGGAAAATATGCAATTGCTTATGCTGCAGGTGAAGAGTTTCCAAAGTCTGTAAATCTTGAAAATCCTTCATCAACAGTGGTTCCCTCAGACGTTTTAGCAACTGCTATAAGTAAGACTATTTTTGCTGCTGGAAATGATGATTTACGACCTGTAATGAGCGGTGTGTTTTTTCAATTTTCTCCTGAAGGATTAATTTTTGTTGCTACAGATGCACATAAATTAGTAAAATATGCAAGAACAGACGTAAAAGCGTCTCAAGTTGCAGATTTTATTATGCCTAAGAAGCCTTTGAATATTTTGAAAGGTATTTTAGGAACTTCAGAATCAGATGTTACGATTGAGTATAATGATTCAAATGCAACATTCACTTTTGACAGTTACATACTGAGGTGTCGTTTAATTGATGGGAAGTATCCAAACTATGAAGCTGTAATTCCAAAAGAAAATCCAAATAAATTAATGATTAATAGAGTTTTACTTTTAAACTCTGTTCGCCGTGTTGCTATATTTTCAAATAAAACAACGCATCAAATTCGTTTAAAAATAACTGGAGCGGAATTAAATATTTCAGC
>CAMDSN010000147.1 GCA_945907225.1 Flavobacterium psychrophilum
AACGCAAAAATGCAACTCCATTTTGCTGCTCAGTTTTATAGTTCCATAGAGAAAAAACTAGCACTGCATTTTGATTATAAATTACCTATTTATAGAAAGTTTTTTTCAATTGAAGAGCAAAACAATTGGTTTACTGCTTCAGATAATCCAAACTTGACTGACTTTCTATCCACTTCAATTGTTATGAAACAAATGCAAGGGGTACAAGCCCCCTTTGGTTATGGTGAAGTTTTAAAAACCGGATTTGTTTCTACGTCAATATTACTTGAAAACTATCACGACTATCTAAAAAGTTTAGACTTATTTTCTACTTCTTTTTTTGACTACTCCCAACTCATCTTTTTTGATGATTATATACAATATCAAAATAGTAAAGCTAAACATATAATTTTTGCTGAGGGTTTTGGTTTACATAATAATCCCTTTTTTAACTATTTACCTCTAGATGGTACCAAAGGGGAACTACTTACGATTAAGGCTCCAAATTTAAAGTTAGATGTAATATTAAATACCAGCATATACATCATTCCCTTAGGAGATTCCATTTTTAAAGTAGGTGCTACATATAATTGGGAAGATAAAACCAATTGCCCAACAGATGAAGGTAAAAGTGAGTTATTTACTAAATTAAAAGAGATTCTTACTTGTGATTTTGAAGTACTTGATCATCTTGCGGGAGTTCGTCCAACAGTAAAAGACAGAAAACCTTTGGTTGGCACTCATCCAACCTACAAAAATCTACATATCTTAAATGGTTTAGGGACAAGAGGAGTAATGCTCGCGCCTTCAATGGCTTTGGACCTTTTTAATTCCATTGAACATGGTAAACCACTTGATAAAACTATAGATATCAAAAGATATCCTATTTCTTGATGGCATCCTTTTCATAGCTTACAAACATATTAATATATATGTTTCTTGATAATCTAGAGTTTATAGGCATTAATATAACTAGGGCTGTTATAATGGCTATAATGGTAGTAGTCAAAGTAAAATTTAAAAGTAATTTGGCAATTACAAAAGTGGCCACGCAAACAATTACGGTTAAGGCATAATTGACATACATAGCGCCATAAAAAAAAGAGGGTTCGATTAGATAATGTAGCTTACAAATGCTACATTTTTCGTTCATTTCAAATAAACTTGCCAATTTATACGGATTTTTATTAACATACATCTTTTCTTCCTGACATCTCGGACAAGTTCCTGTTAAAATGCTATTTAGTTTGGATCCTTTTTTTAACATTTGCAAAAATTTAAATTTCATTCCATTTCGGTTTCACAAAGGTAAACCCAAAGGAAGGTTTCATAACTAATATACTATTCTTTTTCTCTATGTTAAATATCCATAACTTATCGGTTTCTTTTGGTGGCTCCTATCTTTTTGAAGAGGTAACTTTTCGGTTAGGTTCCGGAGATAGAGTTGGACTTGTCGGAAAAAACGGTGCCGGAAAATCAACGATGCTAAAAATATTAGCTGGCGATTTCAAACCCGATTCGGGTCAAATAGCTACTGAAAAAGAAGTTAAATTAGGATTTCTTAGGCAAGATATTGATTTTGAACAGGGCAGAACGGTGCTTGAAGAAGCTTATGAAGCATTTACAGAAATTAAACAGGTTGAGAAAAAACTCGAGAAAATTAATCACCAATTAGTGTCTAGGACTGATTATGAAAGCGAAGCTTATAGCCAAATAATTGAAGATTTGTCCGACTATACGCATCGTTTTGAATTATTAGGCGGCTATAATTATGTGGGCGACACAGAGAAAATATTATTAGGACTAGGCTTTAAAAGAGAAGACTTTACTAATCAAACAGCTACTTTTTCTGGAGGCTGGAGAATGCGTATTGAACTCGCCAAGTTATTATTACAATCAAATGATATTTTATTATTGGATGAGCCAACCAATCACCTAGATATCGAAAGTATTATATGGCTTGAAGGGTTTTTGAGAAATTTTATCGGTGTGGTAGTAATTGTATCTCATGATAAAATGTTTTTAGACAATGTAACCAATCGGACTATTGAAATTTCTTTAGGAAAATCATATGATTATAATAAACCGTATTCACAATATTTAGTCCTTCGCGAAGAAATTCGTGAAAAACAATTGGCTACACAAAAAAATCAAGCGAAAAAAATAGAAGAAACGGAAAAGCTAATTGAAAAATTTAGAGCAAAGGCATCTAAAGCTTCAATGGCTCAGTCATTAATAAAAAAACTTGATAAAGTAGAACGTATTGAAGTAGATGAAGACGACAATTCAGTAATGAATATTTCCTTTCCAGTATCGCAAACCCCCGGAAGAGTTGTTATAGAAGCGGAACATGTTACCAAAGCATATGGAGACAAAACCATTTTAAAAAATATTTCACTGCTCGTAGAACGTGGAAGTAAGATTGCTTTTGTTGGTCAAAACGGGCAAGGGAAGTCCACTTTTATGAAGGCAATTGTTAATGAATTTAAATATACTGGGTCAATTAAATTGGGTCACAATGTGCAGTTAGGTTATTTTGCCCAAAATCAAGCCGAGTATTTAGATGGCGAGATTACACTTTTAGAGACCATGACCAACGCTGCTACAGATACTAATCGCGCTAAAGTGAGAGATATGTTGGGCTCTTTTTTGTTTCGAGGTGACGATGTAGATAAAAAAGTAAAGGTTCTTTCTGGTGGTGAACGTAATAGATTGGCTTTGTGTAAATTGTTACTCCAACCTATAAATGTATTGGTTATGGACGAACCCACAAATCATTTAGATATTAAGTCTAAAAATGTATTAAAAGCAGCTTTAAAAAAATATGAGGGTACTTTACTCCTAGTCTCACACGACAGAGATTTTTTACAAGGAATGTCAAATATTGTATATGAATTTAAAGACCAAAAGATTAAAGAGTACTTAGGTGACATCAACTTTTTTTTAGAACAGCGCAATTTGGAAAATATGCGTGAGGTTGAGAAAAAGGAGATAGTTAAGAAAGACGTTATAAAAGAAGTGTCTAAAGTATCTTATGAAGATCAAAAGAAAAGTAAATCATTGCAAAACCGATTAAGTAAAGTTGAAAGTCAAATTAAACAGTTAGAATTAGACATTCAAACTGATGATAAAGCATTGGCTTCAAATTATAACAAATCTATTGAAGATGCGAATTTCTTTACCGCCTACAATAAGAAAAAACAAGAATTGGATAATCTTCTTGAAGAATGGGAATTGGTTCAAGGAGAAATTGATAACTTATAAAAATTATTTAAAGGGATGTCGTCTTTGCCATACTAGTGTAGGCTCTAGTTTTGGGAAAATTATGTGAAAGTACTTATTTATTATTTTGTTTTTATGCTGTATGAAACCTGATACTTCAATGGGTAATGCGCCAATTGAGCTTTTAATTTCAAGCGCTGTTCTCCCAAAGATTATTTCGCTAAACTCATTCTCAATTCCAAATTTCACCATGGTATATAACATGTTTAAGTAGAGCATTTTCTCTTTTTGTATTTCTTCTTTATATCCCAGAAAATAGGTTTCAAGCGTTTTGTTGTTAAGGACTAATGTGTGAAATCCCACTAGCTCAGAATCTAAAAAATAGCCCACAAGAATAAATTTATTTTCACACTGTTTTTTAAATGTGGAGAAGTGATTTGTATTTAAAAAGAATGTATTGAATGGCGCATTTTTAGCCACACTAAAATATAATTGATAGATTTCAGATTCATAGCTAACAATTTCTTCTAATGTTAGTTCTTTATAGGTTATTCCATCAAATTTTTTTATTGCACGCTTGTATTGATCGCGATATTTCTTTGAAAAAGCAGAAATATAATCTTCATTTTTTTTCCACGATTTGTTTAATTCAAAAATCATATTGGGCTGTGTTTTGAATTCGTAAGCGTTAGAAAAGTCTATTTTTTTTAACTCTAGAGCAGTTTCAGTATAAAAATCTTTATGTGAAATTAAATGAATTTTTATTTTTTTACTTTTTAAAAAAGTATCAAGTTCAAGGGCACAATTGGATAAGGTATTTGAAATTAGTTGATAATTGTTGGCATGTTTAAATGCAAACGAATTTTGTCCAGTTATCATATTATTACCAATGAAAAGTACCTGTGAGGCAAAGTTTTTAAAAACAAAATTTCTTATGAATGTTTTGACGCATTTGTCCCTTTCTCCATACGATTCTAATTTAGTTAAATTTAAATATTGGGCAAGCACCACACCAATAAGTTCAGATTTTTCAAAAACACCAATAAAAAAACACTGCATATTTTTTGGTGCTGAAGTTTCTAACACCTTTAAATAGGCACTCTGTAGAAAAGTATTTTGATTGGCTACTTCGTCCCAACCCTCTGGAAGTTGAGTTACGGAAGTATATATTTTGTAAGTCGTAGTTTCCAAATTTTTAATAATTCAAATGTAATAAAAATGTTCATTTAACATTGTGTCAATAAAGTCCATTTTACAAATTTTTTGGACCACTTGAGTAGAAAAATAATTCGTGATTGTAAAGTCAATTATTTGAAAACATATCATTATGTAAGATTAATAGCTATTTAATAATACTTTATATGTATTTAATCGATATTATTTGTATTTAAACGAGTTTAAAAATAATTTCACGCCCGTTATGTTTATCTAAATCAAATCAAAAATGAAT
>CAMDSN010000148.1 GCA_945907225.1 Flavobacterium psychrophilum
CCAAAGGGGAAGGAGAAGGAAGTGGGGCAGTAACTTTCTAGATTCCCGCCTACGCGGGAATGACAAATTAAATTTTCTTTATCTCAGTATGTTAAGATATTTGCAGCGAAGCTGCAGTGAATAGTAACTAGTAAGTAGTGATTAGCCAAAAGCTAATTACTAATCACTAAGGACTAATCACTTAAAACTTAAGGTGGTTATTGCGTCGGGGCTCACCTCTTCCCATTCCGAACAGAGAAGTTAAGTCCGACTGCGCAGATGGTACTGCAATTTGTGGGAGAGTATGTCGCTGCCTTTTTTAGTGGAAAGCCTTGTTCGAAAGAACAAGGCTTTCTTATTTTAAGCGGTGCAGCGCAGTCGCATGGCTCGTGTCGCTGCCTTTTTTTAGTAATCCCGACCCTACGGTCGGGGTTATTTTTTTATAGGTGCAGCGCAGTCGCATGGCTCGTGTCGCTGCCTTTTTTTAGTAATCCCGACCCTACGGTCGGGATTATTTTTTTTATAGGTGCAGCGTGTCCCTTCGGTCGATTTTTTTGAAATGAAGCTACATTGGAATTTAGAAGTAACAAGTTCACTTCATTAGGAAGTGAGTATCAAACGGGAACTTAATTATTTGAGTTGCGTGAGGGACCTGCCTTCGGCAGGCAGGTGGAAGTGACATCCTTTTATAAAACCTAACTCAACAAAAAAGTAAAAAGATAGATCGGACAGCCCGACCCACTTTTAGTGGGGCACGCCCATGTTTTTTCATTAATTTTATGTAAAAAAAAAAGAGCCCCAAAGTGTTATATCAAACATTTTGGGGCAAATTAAATGTGTTTTTAATTAATAAAAAACTAAAGCTAGTTTTTTATTAATTTTATAGTTTCAGTGCCATTAGCACTACTAATTTTAGCAAAGTACATTCCACTCATTAGAAAACTAGCATCAATACTTGTAGCAGTTGAGTTAGGGATAACATTGCGTACTACTTTTCCTAAAACATCAACAATTTGAATTGAAGTTATCATAGAATCAGTGTTAGAAATAACATTCCAATTTCTACTAGCAGGGTTTGGAAATACTTTAAATGTTGTATCGTTAAATGTAGGGTTTGATAAAGTTGACACAAATGTAAATGAATATGCACCCGTTATTCTATTAAGTGAAACATCATATATTGCAGCATCGGTAACTGATATATTACTTCCGTCTTGCGTTCCTGTTCCAGAAGGGAAAGTACTAGATCCCCAGTTCACACCCCATGAATTGTTTTCTCTAAATTTGCATAATGAAGCATTTAGAGTAATGTCATCTAAAGTATAATTTATTCCGTCTACTGTTGTCATAACATTTGGGTCAATTTCTCCAATAGCTCCTGTAGGCCATCCACTTGGTGTTGCTTCTCCCACTAATGCAATGGTAGATGATGAAGATGTAAAACTATAAGCCCCTGTAGCTGTATTTAATACAACATTATAAACACCGGCAGTTGTTACAGTAATGTTTCCTCCTGAATTCCCTGTTCCAGTTGGGAAAGTACCTGCCCATTCAAAACCTGTCCCCCCCCATGTGTTATTAGCACGAAATTTACAAACACCAACGGATACAGCAATGTTTTGGATGGACCAATATTCATTGTTAACTTGTATTAGTTGATTAATATCTGTGGGGCCAGGATTTCCTGGAGAATCAGGCCAACCTCCTACAGCTTCTCCAACCAAAGCCACAGAATTTATTTGAGCACTCAAATAAAATGAAGTAAGAAAAAAAGCAAAAAATAAAAGTAATTTTGTTTTCATATTTTTTTATTTAAATTTAATAGCAATCAAATGTAAAATATACAAACCATATAATTTAAAATTTTTTATTTAATTTCTATCGAAATCGTTTTCGTGTTAATAAAATTCTAGTAATTTGATTCGTTGGATATAATTATTTTTTGTTCCTAAGTTAAACTAGGACATCCAATTAAGCATTTTTTTTAATATGGCTAATTTACCTTTATAGGGGGCATACCTTGTTTGTATATCAAACCAAGTTGCCTTTTTAACAATTGCTTTGTGATGAGAAAAAACATCAAAATTTAATTTGCCATGATAGGCGCCAATTCCACTATTTCCAACACCTCCAAAAGGCAATCTTTTATTTGCAAAATGTATAACAGTATCATTAATACAACCACCACCAAAAGAATATTTTCGAATTATTTTTTTAATAAAACGAGTATTGCTACTAAAAATATACATGGATAGTGGTTTGTCATAATTTGATATAACTACTTCAATCTCTTTTTCATTTTTATAAGTAATAATAGGAAGTATGGGTCCAAATATTTCTTCTTTCATGACAGCACTTTCCATAGTAGGTTCATCAATAAGAGTGGGAGAAATATATAAATCTTTGCTATTGGAATCACCTCCAATAAGTATTTTTTCGTTGAGTAACATTTTTGCTAACCGTCCCCAATTTTTTGTATTTACAATTCGGGCAAAATCCTCAGATTTTTCTGGATCTTCACCATAGGCTTGTTTGATTTCGTCAATAATAAATTGGATGAATTGAATTTTAATAGTGTGGGCTACCAATAAATAATCGGGAGCTATACAGGTTTGTCCTGCATTTACAAATTTACCCCATACGATTCTTTTTGCCGCTAATTTTAAATTTGCAGTTTCGTCAATAATACAGGGACTTTTTCCGCCAAGTTCTAAAGTAACTGGAGTTAAATTCTTGGCGGCAGCTTGAGCAACAATTTTACCAACGGCAATGCTACCCGTAAAAAAAATATAATCCCAACGCTGCGCAATTAACTCTTGGGCCATGGCTATGCCACCTTCCTTACATTCAACATGGTTTTTATCAAAAGTTTCGTTAATTATTTTTGAAATAACGCGCGAGGTATTTGGTGTAAGTTCTGAGGGTTTAATTACAACTCTATTTCCTGCAGCGACAGCACCTATTAATGGGCAAAATGCTAATTGAAACGGATAATTCCAAGGAGCAATAATTAGCACATTTCCAAAAGGTTCTTTGAATATAAAATCGGAAGATGGAAAATTAATAAGGGAAGGCAGTACTTGTTTGGGTTTTGCCCATTTATGGATATTTTTAATGGTATGCTTTAGCTCCGAAATTATATAGCTTGTTTCGGTTGCAACAGTTTCAAATGCAGGTTTTTTAAAATCATCATAAAGTGCCTTTATAATGGCTTCCTCATGTGTTTGAATGCAATATAAAAGTTTTGTGAGGGATTGCTTTCGGTAATTTATATCGTTTTTAAAATCCATTTCACAATAAATTAGTTAGGCAAGATACCTATTACATGCGTTACATTAATATTATTTTTTATAAAAATGCCCAGCGGAATCCGGTATATAAATCGAATTGTTTACTATCTGACAAGGCCGTAATAATTGAGCCTGAACCAATATAAAAGCCACCTAATCTAAAACCTAAACCTACATTAGTTCCTGAAATATCATTATTGGAAATGGGTACATATGCCTCAAAGAAACCCAAATTAACTCTTGGTGTTACCGAGTATATATTTAATCCGGTGATTTGAGCATTGTCTTCATCGTTTTTCATTTTTTGTTGCATAAATCCAGTAATATATATTTTTGGTACTATTTTAAAATCGCCATAGAGCGTGAATAATGTTGGGAGATTAACCTTAAATGCGGATTTGTTGGGAGTCTGACTTAAGTAATTATTTGGTGCTGCTAATAAAATATTCTCTACTTCACTCAAATTTTTAATGTTCTCAAATAAGCCTAAATCTAATCCCTGTGGATTTTGAATAGTTGGTTGAATGTTCAGTGTATAGTTTGTTGAGGAATTGTTGCTATTGTTAAATGTCATACTTCCGATATTTCGTATAGACATTCCACCTTTAATTTTATATTTTGATTTTTCATCTTTCCAGATATAATTGAACCCAATATTTGTTGCCATACCGTTTAATCCCCCAAAAACAGATTTTGTATAATCATCTGCTTGCGAAAAACGTTCTGCTAAATTTCCTGAATAGGCAATATTCAAATTGGCAGGTCCGTTGGTTGTTAAAAATGCTCCTGTTGCAGTTTCTGTTATTTGTCCGTTTAGATTATTTAAACCAACATTGGTATAAGAACCTGGAAATAAAAGTTTTACAGTAAGCCCAGCGCTAAATGTATGTTTGTCATTATCTATAATTTTTTTGGCTGCTGATAGACCAACTTCTCCCCAAGAAGTTCCGCTAAATCTTTGGTTGGAATTTGTATTTAAAATTGTAGTTGCAAGAGTTAAATTATTATTTGATATTGCATTTCCAATGATAGGGTCAACATTAACTATATCAAATTTTATATTTGCTTTTGTAGTAATACCAAAACCCCATTTGCCAATTTTTAGAGCAAAACTTGGTCCTATAACTCGGGTGTCTAATCGCATATTAACGGATTCATTTCCAGCAAAAATAAGGTCCTCTAAATTTTTGCCTGAAGTAATATCATTGAAGCCAATTTTATTATTAGCAACATTGAAACTCATACCATAAATATTCACTTCAAATTTTTTAGATAAGTTAGAAAATTCGGCTGGGTTTAAATCGCCATTCAAAATACCAACTCGATCTGAGGTACTAATACCCGCAAAATGATCTTG
>CAMDSN010000149.1 GCA_945907225.1 Flavobacterium psychrophilum
ACCAATTACAGTGTTGCTTTTACCGATACTAAAAGCGCCTTTACTGGAGCTTCTGACTTACTTATTAATGCAGATTTAACTTATTTTAAAGAATGGAATGATAAAAAAACATCGTTAATTTCAACGGTAGCTTTTACTTATTTCTCAGATAGAATAAATGCCATTGGAACCAATGGCAATGGAAATCTTGTTGACAAAGCAGTGGGTACATTAGATTTGATTAATAGGTTGAAAATAAATAAAAATTTAGGGTTATCATTAATAGCCAGAAATTTACTAGACCCAAAAATTGAGAGAACTCAAGAAAACACGAATGGTGATGTAAAAATGCTATCCTATAAAAAAGGAATGACATTTAGTTTAAATCTTAATTATCAATTTTAAAACAACAGCTATATACATAAAGCGGTCCTTTTTGACCGCTTTATTATTTGGTAACATAGTTAACATTTATTTAATATTAAATAAAGTATTTGTTAATCTAACTTTGATGTTTAGTTAACTTTAGTAGAGAGATTAGATTAGATATTTGCAGCAATAAACTATAAATATAACAAAATGAAAAAATCAATTTTAAAATTTTTTGGAATCATAGCAATTTCTGCTAGTTTCTTAACAAGCTGTTCAAGTGATGACAACAATAGTCCAAGCTCAACGTTTGAAGTAAATCCACTTGACTTTAAAGGTCAAATTAATGACGGAGAAGTAATTTTAAATGCTAGTACTGTTTACAAATTAACAGGTAGATTACAAGTTAACACTGGTGCAACTTTAACCATTCCGGCAGGTACAAGAATAGAAGGTGTTGGAGGAACAGCTTCTTTTATTGCTGTAGCACAAGGTGGGAAAATTAACATCAACGGAACAGCATCAAATCCAGTGGTTATGACCAGTGGTTTAGCTGTTAAAGCTCCTGGTGACTGGGGTGGATTAGTAATTTGCGGTAAAGCTCCTATTAACAGAGAGAGCGGAGGAGCATCTACTGCGCAATCAGAAGTGGCTGAATTAACTTATGGCGGAACAACAACAGCAGATAATTCAGGTTCAATTCGTTATTTAAGACTTGAGTACTGTGGTGCCGCTTTTAATAGCGAAAAAGAATTTAATGGTTTGTCATTATTTGGTGTTGGTTCAGGAACTACTGTTGAGTTTGTTCAAACATTTCATGGTGCCGATGACGGATTTGAATTTTTTGGAGGAACTGTAAACACTTCTAATTTAGTAGCTTTCGGTAATGAAGATGATCAATTTGACTGGACTGAAGGTTGGATTGGAACCAATACAAACTGGTATGGTAAAATTTCTTTCGGAAAAGGAAATAGAGGTATTGAAGCAGATAATTTTGAATTAGGTTTTGCTAACACACCATTATCTAACCCAACAATCAACAATATAACTTTAGTTGGACCTGGTGCTACTGCAAGTTCAGGAACCTATCCTGAAAATGACGGATTAAAATTAAGAAGAGGAACAAGAGGTATTTTGAACAATGTGGTAGTTAGCGGATGGGCAGATGCTTTTGATGTAGAGCATGACGAAACCATTGCTGGTGTTGGTGCTTCTCTAAAAGGAAACAATGTAACGTTCTCAGATATAACGAATAAATCTAAAGGTAAAACCACTGCTGGTGGTTCTGCAGATGTAACAGCTGTTTTTGCAGAAACTTCTACAGCTACGGGTGCCGGAAATGGAACTGCAATTCCGTCATGGGCAAATGGTTGGACAACTGGTTTATAATAAATCCTATTAAAATTGTTAAAATATCCCGAAAAACTCGGGATATTTTTTTTTGGTATGCTATTTGAAATGTTTTTTATATATTTGTAATATTGTTTTATGATTATGGCTAAAAAATTAATTTTATCAACTTTATTTTTCTTTTTGTTTTCATTCGTGTGTTTATCACAAGATATAAAACAACAAGGGGAATCACTTGGTTTTTATCCAAATCCAGTTTTAAATGGTAAAATTTACATCACTTCAAAAACTTCTTTAGATAAAGAAGTTTTGATTTTTGATGTCTTAGGTAAAAAAGTATTACAAACTACCATTTCTTCCCGAGAACTAAACATCTCATCTATTCCTCCTGGAGTTTACATCATCAAAATTACTGAAGGCGACACCACTGCCACTAGAAAACTAATTGTCAGATAGTTAAACTTTCTAGAATTTAATCTTGATTTAATCATTTTTTTACATTCTTTTTTTTAGCAACCAAAATTTGTGCTTATATTTGTGGGCTAATTAAATTTAAAAAAATGAAAAAAATTTACTCTTTATTACTTTTGGCGTTAACTAATGTGTCTTTTGGACAAGTTTTCACCGATAATTTAAATTATCCTGACAATTCCTTATTGACAGCTAATGGATGGACTGCTCATAGTGGAGCTGCTACTAATTCACCTGATGTTGGTGTTTCAAATGGATTAACTTACACAGGATATTCTGGTTTAGGTGGCGTTTCTGCTTCTGCAGTTGGAAATGCAGCTCAACTTGATAACACAGGTGAAGATGTTAATAAGCTATTCACAACACCAGTTACAACAGGTGCTTTATATTATTCATTTTTAGTAAATGTAGTTTCAGGAGATGCTGGATATTTTACACATTTAGGAAATGGGACAAACTTTGCCGCAAGAGTTTTTGTAAAGCCATCCGCAAACGCTGGTAAAATTAATTTTGGTATTTCTAATACAGGGACAGCTTCTTATGCTATTGTTCCAACAGATTTTGATTTAAACACAACGTATTTAATAATTGTTAAATATGATGTTTCGACAAATGGAGCTGCAAGCATTTGGGTTAAATCGGCTGGAGTACCGGCAACCGAAGCTATAGCAGGTGCGCCTGAACATACTACTTCTGCTTCTGGTGTTGCTAACGTTGCAGCCGTTTATTTACGCCAATACTCAGCTACTCAAAATATCACAGTTGATGGGATTTTGGTATATTCAACTTGGTTTGGCGCTACACCTTGTGCACTAACTTTAAATCCTGAGACTGTTGCTTGTGATGCTATTACTTTAGGAATTGACACTTACACTGCTACAATACCTTTTACAGGGGGAAATACAGGGACTTATAATTTATCCTCTAATTTTGGAACTGTTGGTGGAGATAACCCAACTACAACTGCCGTTGGAAATATTACAATTTCTGGTATTACAGAAGGCGTAAACGTTACTTTAACGATTACTGGTACTTGTGGTTTTACAAAACTTGTAACTGCTCCTGTTTGTAAACCTGTTAATACATTACCTTTTAGTGAATCTTTTCCATATACAATAGGAAGCTCATTAAATGGCGAGCAAAAATGGACTGTTGTTAATACAGGTGATAATATTTTAATTGCCTCAGGCAGTATGGCATACCCAGGAATTACTGCAACAGGAAATTCAATCACTTTTGTAGGAACAGGTGGTGAATCAAGATCTTTATTTACAAGCACTAATACTGGTTATGTATATGCTTCAATGATTGTAACAACAAGTGATCTAACTAATGTTACTACTGATCTGGCCAATACATACTTTGCTTTGTTTACTGATGCTGCTGGAGCAACAACCAATGCCAGAGTTTGGATTAGAAAAAACGGGACACAATATCAATATGGTTTAGGTTCAGGTACTGCTCCTACTGATTGGGATCCTACTTTATACAATACCGGAGATGTTCAATACGTTGTTTTAAGTTATGACTTTACTGGTAACACGTTGTCGTTATTCATCAACCCTACTATCGGTGGAAGTGCTGCTCCAACAGTTGCTGTAACACCGGCTACTGCATTCACTAATTTAGGTGGTTTTATGTTTAGACAAGATTCCGCAACTACAACTCCAACAATTATTGCTGATGAACTAAGAATAGATGCAACCCCTAACTTTACATTAGGAACTAGCATCAACAATATCACAGGTTTAAAAGTATACCCAAACCCAGTTTCTAATGGGACTTTATTCATTGAAACTTCAGCAAACGCTGAAAAAACAGTAACTGTTTATGACGTTTTAGGAAAACAAGTTTTAAACACTACGACTTCTAATAATGCAATCAATGTAGCTAGTTTACACACTGGAGTTTACATTGTAAACATTACTGAAGAAGGAAAAACAGCTTCAAGAAAATTAGTTATTAAATAATTGACTTCACTTATATCAAAAAGCTCTAACGAAAGTTAGGGCTTTTTTATTTTCATTACTTTTGTATTCATTCTGAACTTGTTTCAGAATCTCAACAAATGATTTCTGACCAAGACATATTCACTATTTCCTCTAAAAAGCAATTTGAAAAAATAGCTTTGAAAGTCTTTCGTTTCCAATATGAAAACAACTTGGTTTATCAAGAGTTTTGTGATTTTTTAAATACCGACGTTCAAAAAGTAAAATCATTAGAACAAATTCCATTTTTACCCATTCAGTTTTTCAAAAGTCATGACGTTGTTTCTTCGACAGATGCCATTCAAGATGTCTTTGCCAGTAGTGGCACCTCCGGAATGATAACGAGCAAACATTTGGTTACCGACACTTCGCTTTACGAACAAAGTTACCGTACTGCATTTTCTCAATTTTATGGAAATATAGAAGATTATGTTGTTTTAGC